>NZ_JBHSFP010000017.1:0-179255 GCF_042654065.1 Sphaerisporangium dianthi
ACAGGGGTGCATGGCCAGCACGATGGCCGGGTTGGTGGGTCTGTTGTCCGGTACGTACAGATGCATGCGCAGGTTGCCGGGGTTGGCGCCGAAGTTGGTCACCTCGGTCAGCGTGGCCGCGGCGGCGGGGTGCACGAACACCAGGGCCGCGACAGCGGACAGCAGCACGGCGCAGGCGCCGCCCAGCGTTGCGATGGCTCGCTTCATCCGCTCTCCTTTGCTCGATTTCGGGTTCTTCTCTGCTCACGCGCGGCGCCGCCGACTCACGAGGCCTTGTAAGCAGCCGGTATAGAAGCGGTCTGACCCGGCGGTCAAGGCGCCGCCGGACGGGGCGTGGCGTCGCGCACCCCCGAAAAGACGCCTATCCGCTGCATATCAAGCAACTTGTTATCAAGTAGCTTGATGTAGAGGTCGCGAAACTTTCAGCCGAGGGGCCGCACGTCATCGTTCTCCTGGTGACCCCTCGCCGTACCCCTCGAACCGACCGGCCGCCCGCATCGCGCCTGAGCTATCCGGTGTACCGCCTGGAGCGTCGAATCCGGGCCCGTCTGGACGAGGCGCTCACCCGGTACGGCGTGACCACGACGGCGTACATGGCGCTCAGCGAGCTGCGCGTCGCGTCGGCTCACCCGCCGCAGGAGGAGTAGCTCTTGCTGCTGAGGTAGTCGTGGATCAGCCAGCCCTTCTCGGTCTTGCGCAGGGTCAACGTTCCCAGCCTGTTGGGGGTCTCCACCGGCTTCTCGCCCTCGGGGAGGGTCCATCCTTTGCCGCAGTATCCACTGACCTCGGCCTGGGCCCCTTTCGTTTCGAGGCCGGAGGGAACCATCTTCCGATAGGCGTCCGCATCGGTGATCCTGCCGTGGAACAGGTTGACGGCCTGTTCACAGGTGCTCATGTCGTTCTCCCGCGCGAACAACTCCTGCGCTGCCGGCGACATCAGATCGCAGGCGTCCTCGCCTTTGTCGTCGGCGACGAACGCGGTGAGTCTCGTCAATGTCTCCTGCGGCGTGTCCGCTCCCTCAGGCTCACCGCTGCCGCAGCCTGCGATGGCCAGGGAGGACAGCAGAAGGACGAGCGGCAGGCGGTACGGACGCATGTTCTTCCCATCGAATGGCCAAGTAGTGCGGTCGCGCCGACTTTACCTTTTTTGGTAGGGGCTTATCCGTCTTTTCTGCCGACATCTCCGATATGGGAAAGCGGTGTTGATGCCAATAAGTAGGTATTCAGTGGCGAAAGTGCATCAAGGGCGCTTCGTCCGGATCGGATGTTACGGATCACCTGCCAAGCGGCGCGTACGCCTGTACGGGGAGCCTGTCGAACAGGCTGACAACACGATCGTGTTGTGGACAGCGTGAGCGACCCGGAACCGTGGGCTCATCGCAGGAACCATCCCCCCAGCGCCCCGCACCAGGAGAAACGATGAAGCTGCCCGCATACGCCGCCGTCCCTGTGGCGGCCGCCCTGCTCGCTTCCTTCACCGGAGCGGCCGGGACGCCGGCGGCACGGGCGGCCGGCGCCGGCGCCCTTCCGGGCGTGGACATGGAGGCCACCGTCAAGGCGGCCCAGATCGACCCGCGGCGGTCCGACGACGAGCTGACCCCGGGCGCCAAGGCCGGCGTGCTCCTCGTCGAGCGGGCGCTGAGCGACCGGAACCTGCTCGACGCGAAGTGGGTGGACGGGTACTTCGGCACCACGACGGTCGCCGCCTTCGCGAAGTTCCAGAAGTCGCTCGGCTTCACCGGTCTCGCCGCCAACGGCCTGCCGGGCAAGGCGTCGCTCACCAGGCTCGGAGCCGACCGCTTCAGGGTCACCCACCTGATCGGCCCGGGGGCCCGGGTGTCCGCCGGCGGCTTCGTCATCGACACCCGTACGCGCGGCATGCTGGCCGAGGCGAAGCGGCTGCTCGGCCGCGGTCTCGTGTTGCTGCAGGGTTCGTACAACCCCGGCGGCGACCCCACGTCCGCAGGCACCCACGACGGCGGGGGCGTCGTGGACATCTCGGTCGAGGGGATGAACTCCGCGACCCGCACCGCGGTCGTCCGCGCGCTGCGACGTGTCGGGTTCGCCGCATGGCTGCGCAGCCCCGATCAAGCCGACTGGCCGTGGCACATCCACGCCGCCGCCATCAACGACACCGACCTCTCCAGCCAGGCCCAGCACCAGATCGGTGACTACTACCTCGGCCTGAACGGGCTCGCCGGCCGTGGCCCTGACGACGGCCCGAAGGTGACCATCCGCACCTGGGAGGAGTACCAGCGCGGCTGACCGTCCGGAACCGGGCCGCACGAACACAAGGACCATCCGAAATCCAGGCTGCACGAACACAAGGGAGAGCATCATGAGAACGCTCGACAAGATCCTTACCGCGGCGGCCGCCGCGACGGTGCTCGGCGGGACGGTGCTCGCCACCGCCTCGCCCGCCTCGGCGGCGGGCCGCGACGGCGTGTGCGAGACCGGCGAGTTCTGCTACTACTTCAACAGCGGCAACCAGGGATCGGTCTCCGACTTCACCGGATCGGCCGGCGACTACGGCACCAGGCAGCCCTCCTGCTTCGACTTCAAGGGGCCCGGCGCCGGCAAGGGCAAGTGCGTCAAGAACGCCGCCGCCTCCGTCTGGAACCGCAGCGCCAAGACCGTCCGGGTCTACTTCAACAGCAACTACGGCGGCAGCGTCTACCAGGACTTCGCGCCCGGCGCCAAGGGCGACCTCAAGGCCGGCCTGAAGAACCAGAACGCCTCGCACCAGTTCAGCCCGTCGTCGTCGGCGCGCGTCAACATGTCGCACGCGCTGTACGCCGCCGCCGGCGGCCACATCAGCTGCGGCTTCGACGGTTACGTCCACACGTCCGGCCGGCATGAGGGCATCGACATCGCCCGCAGCGTGGGCTCGGACGTCCACGCCCTGGTGAGCGGCCAGGTCATCAACCTGGCGCGCGGGCGCAACGGCAGCTCGGGGCTCTCCACGATCGCCATCTACAACGCCTCGTCGAACAAGACGATCATCTATCTGCACTCCGCCCCGCTGTCCTCCCTGCGGGTGGGCCAGCAGATCTCGCGCGGCCAGGTCATCGCCGACGAGGCGTGGCACGGGGTGTCCTCCAGCGGGGCCGCGCACACCCACGTCGAGATGCGCCCTGGACGGCAGAAGCTCGCCGCCAAGAGCGTCGGCGACTCGACTCTGAGCAACCCGAACCCGAACTCGTTCTGGGCCTCCCAGGGCTACAACGTCCGCTAGCACGTCGCGGCCTTCGATGGATCATGCTCGACTCCCGAGACCCCGCAGAGCCGTCCATCCCTGGTTCCCCGCCGTGTGACGCGCGGCGGGGAACGGGCGTCATTCGACGATGACCTGGAAGTTCAGCGGCCTGCCTCCGGGGAACGCGACCTGTCCAGAACCGTCCATCATCTTGAACCGCACGTAGCACAAGCCCGGGTTCCTCGGCGTGGTGATCTCGGTCCGGATGTCGACGATCTCTCCGGGGCGCGCGTCCCTGATCGGTACGTCGGAGATGGTCTGGCATTGGTCAGGCCGCTGCGGGAGGTCGAGGCGATGCAGCGAATAGCCCTCCCACGGCACGGTGCCGGCGTTCTTGAGCCGCCATACCTTGGTCTTGGTCTGGCCGGGGCCGACGTGCGTGCAGTCGGGCAGCGTGATGTCCGCGATGAACCTCGCCGAATCACCCTTGTGCGCGGGCGGGGCCCACGGCGGGTTGGTCGCACGCACCGGGCAGTCCGCTGCCGACGGCGCGGTCGCCGCTGGGCCGCCGGACACGTTCGGGCCGCGCCCGTCGGTCCCGGAGCCGCGATTGACGACGGTCACGATGAGGACCGCCGTCCCCACGCCGACGGCCGTTGTCGCGAGGACGGCCGCAACCGGGCGGGTCAGCCGGGATCGCCCTCGGCCCCGCGGCACGGGGAGGACCGGCCGGTCGCCGCCCGCGATCTCGCCGGGCGGTGGCGGCGGCGTGGACCCGGACTCCGGGGTCGCACCGGCCGGCCGTGGCGCCTGCGGCCCGATGGCGAGATGCACGGCACGGCCTCTCGCGGCGCCTGTGGCGGAGACGGCTCGGCCTTCCGCGGCGCCTGTGGCGGAGGTCGCGAGTTCACCCGGCGGACGGGCCGCCAGGGTGCCCGCGCGGATCGAGGGATCCCCGGCGCTCGCCGATCTGACCGCCAGGTTCGCCCTCTCCCAGCGTTCGCGGTACGCGGCCGGGTCGGCGCCGCAGGCCTTGACGAACTCGACGGTGGTCTCCCAGCTCGGGAGCCGGTTGCCCTTTGTCGCTTCGTGCAATGTCGTGTGGGAGATCGCCCCCGATCGGCCGGACATCTCCCGAAAAGGTGGGTTGCCGACCGCTTTGCGAAGCTCTCGCAGTGCCGTCGCGAAGTCCTCAATCGTCTCCGCCCGTGCAAGCATGTCGTCCACCGGGTGAAGCTAACAGCGCCCACGGTATTCACTCAAGCTCTGACCAAGAGCGGCGGGCGAAATGGGCGAGCATAGGTGCCTTTTCTGGAGAGTTCACGTCCCCATCGCCATGAAGCCCGGCCCGTTTTCGCCGCTGCGGACCGGCCAGTCGTAGATCATTTTCCTGTGCATCTTCGCGACCGTGGATTCCGTCGCGTGATCATGTGCTTCGGTCGCGGTGGAAGAGTCATTCACCCATCCGCCACGAATCAGACCAGGGCTTCGAGTCCTCTCGGTCGCGCCGGTTAGAAGCCTTTCACCAGGGAAAGTCCGGGCCGGGCCTTTGTCCGTCCGGATAATCTCCCGATCTTGCCGGCGCGCCTGCCGGCAGGGCCCCGCGGCCGGCGGGTGATCAACCGTCCCGGGCCGTGTCGGCGCCGTGGCGCAGCCCGTCGATGAGGAGCGCGACCATGCGCTGGCTGTACGCGACCCCCTCCTCGGCCGCGGGCAGGCTCAGGTTGGCGACGGCGTACAGCAGGTCCCTGGGGCTGATGCCGGCACGAATCTCGCCGCTGGCCCGCGCGGCTTCGAGCAGTGACCCGAGGGTGGGCCCGAGTCGCTGCATGAAGTAGCCGGGCAGGGCGTCGAACGCCGGATCGCCCGAGTGGAGGGCTGTGGCGAGTCCTCGTTTGGTCGCGAGAAAGTCGGTGTACCGGTGGAGCCACTTCGCCAGTGCCACTGCCGGCTCGTGCGCCGCGGTCAACGCCGGGGCCGCGTCGGCGCAGGCGTCCACCTCACGCTGGAACACGGCCTTGACCAGGTCTGAGCGCTGCGGGAAGTGCCGGTACAGCGTTCCGACGCCGACCCCGGCCAGATCGGCGATCTCTTTCGCGGGCGCGTCGACGCCCGACGTGCCGAAGACGGCCTTCGCCGCTTCGAGCAAGGAGTCGACGTTGCGTTGCGCGTCGGCGCGCAGCCGGCGCGGCGCGCGTTCGCCTGTGCCCGGACCCGCGAAGCCGGTCGAGCCGGCTCCGGCCGGCGCCGTGTTCTCGGTCACGACACTCCTTCGCTTGCATAACCGGAAAGCCTTTCCGTATAGTTCTGGAAAGGCGTTCCGCTTCGGTCTCAGGGTACGCCATCCGGACGAGCGCTCACCCTCGTTCCGACCACGAGCTCAGGAGAAGAACCGCATGCGGTACCGCACTCTCGGCCGGACCGGCATCAAGGTCAGCCCCTACGCGCTCGGCGCGATGATGTTCGGGGCCATCGGCAACCCCGACCACGACGACTCGATCCGCATCATCCACAAGGCCCTGGACGCGGGGATCAACTTCGTCGACACCGCCGATGCGTACTCCCGCGGCGAGTCGGAGGAGATCGTGGGAAAGGCGATCAGGGGGCGTCGCGACGATGTCGTCCTCGCGACCAAGCTGCATCATCCGATGGGTGACGATCCCAATCAGCGGGGCAACTCGAGGCGCTGGATCATGACCGCGGTCGAGAATTCGCTGCGTCGCTTGCGGACCGACCACATCGACCTCTACCAGATTCACCGGCCGGACCCCGACACCGACATCGAGGAGACGCTGTCCGCGCTCTCGGATCTGATCCGCAGTGGAAAAGTCCGGGTGATCGGGTCGTCCGCGATGCCCGCCTCCGAGATCGTCGAAGCCCAGTGGGTGGCCGAGCGGCGCGGCCTGGAACGGTTCCGCACCGAACAACCGACCTACTCGATCCTCAACCGCGGCATCGAGACCGAAGTGCTGCCCGTCGCCCAGCGCTACGGAATGGGCACGCTGGTGTGGAGCCCGCTCGCGAAAGGAATGCTCACCGGCCGCATCCGCAAGGGCCGGCAGACCGACCTCCGCCGCGCCACCCTGTTCACGAGCTTCGGTGACGAGCGGCGACTCGACGCCGTCGAACGGCTCGTTCCGCTCGCCGAAAAGGCGGGCCTGCCGATGACGCACCTTGCGATGGCGTTCGCGATCGCCCATCCCGGCGTCTCCAGCGCGATCATCGGGCCGCGCACGATGGAGCAGCTCGACGACCTGCTCGCCGGCGTCGACGTCACGCTCACCGACGAGATCCTCGACCTGATCGACGAGATCGTCCCACCCGGCGCCGACGTCGGCGTGCCCGACCAGTCCGCCTACCTGCCTCCGGCCCTAGGGCGCCCCGACCTCCGCCGCCGGCCCGCCGGCGAGCGCGCCGCCTCCTCCCCGCAATAGGCTCGGGCCCGCGGATCTTGGGAGGCGGCAGCGGACGATCAGGCCGCCGCCCGGATTCGGTCGTGCCGTCACGGTCATCGCGTGGGCTCTCGCGATCGACGCGACGATGGAAAGGCCCAGGCCGGCGCCGTCGGCGCTTCGCGTGCGGTCGGGCGCCATACGGCGGAAGGGCTCGAACAGCTCGGGGATGCGGTCCGCCGGGACCTCCGGACCGGTATTGGACACGACCAGCCCGTCATCCGGTGTCACCTGTACTTCCACGCTTCCGTCGGGCACGTTGTGCCGGACCCCGTTTTCCACCAGGTTGGTCACCAGCTGGGTGAGCAGCACGGGGTCCCCCGGCACGGCGGTGGGCCGGGACCGCAGCGTGACCCTGGGGAAGCCGGCCACGACGTCCGCGGCGACCAGGTCGAACCGCACGGTCTCGACCTCGTCGAGGCCGTGGTCGCCGCGTGCCAGCACCAGCAGTCCGTCGATCAGGCGCTCCGTCCGCCGGTTGGCCTCCAGCAGCTCCGCTCTGAAGCGCTCGATGCGGTCGGGTGTCGGGTCGGCCAGGCCGATCTGGATGGCCGCCCGCTGAATGGCGAGCGGCGTCCGCAGCTCATGCGAGGCGTTCGCGACGAACCTGCTCTGTGCGGTCACCGCGCGTTCGAGGCGGTCGAGCATGGCGTCGAAGGTGTCGGCCAGCTCTTTCAACTCGTCCTTCGGTCCCTTGAGCGCGATCCGTTCGTCCAGGTTCGTCAGCGACAACCGCCGGGCGGTCGCGGTGATCCGCCCCAGCGGACGTAGTGTGCGCCCGGCCAGCCACCACCCGGCCCAGAGCGAGACGCCGATCAGCGCGACCCCCGCGACCACCGTGACGACCGAGGTGCCGTCATCGATCCTGGTGACGTGCCGCACGACGACGGGTGTGCCGTCGGGGGCGAAATGGACGGCGGCCGATGCGGTCTGCGACTGGCGCACGACGGCGCCGTAGGTGAAGAAGACGTTGACGGCGGCCAGCACGGCCATGGACGTGGCGATGAACAGGACGCTGTAGAGCGCGGCGAGCCGGACCCTGAGCGTCATGACAGGCGGTATCCGCTGCCGGCGACCGTCTCGATGACCGGAGGGTCGCCCAGCTTGGCGCGCAGCTTGCTCATGGTGACCCGGACGACCCCGCTGAACGGGTCGATGTGCTCGTCCCAGGCGCGCTCCAGCAGTTCCTCCGCGCTCACGATCGTGCCGTCCGCCCGCATGAGGACCTCCAGCAGGGCGAACTCCTTGCGCGACAGCGCCAGATAGCGGCCGCTCCGGAACGCCTGCATGCGCGGGGTGTCAAGGACGATGTCCCCGTGGGTCAGCAGTGGCGGGACGGGCGCCTGGCTGCGGCGTCCGAGTGCCTGCACCCGTGCCACGAGCTCCTCGTAGTCGAACGGCTTGGGCAGGTAGTCGTCGGCGCCGAGGCCGAGCCCGGCGACCCGCTCGCGTACCGACGCCGCCGCCGTCAGCATCAGGATTCTCGTACGGGCGCCCGCTTGCGCGAGGTCACGGCAGATGGCGTCGCCAGGCGTCCCGGGTAGGTCGCGGTCCAGGACGAGCACGTCGTAGTCGTTGACGCTCAGCCGTTCGGCCGCCGTCGTGCCGTCGTAGGCGACGTCGACCGCCATCGCGTACCTGCGCAGCCCTTCGGCGACCAGGTCCGCGAGAGCCTTCTCGTCTTCGGCCACAAGCACACGCATGACCCAAGTCCTACCCGATCAGGGGTTACCTGGACGTTAATGGGCGCGGAGACGGCCGCGAAACGTCCCCTCCGCGATCGTCTGCCGTATGAGAAGACTCGTCATCGCCCTGGCGTTCCTGGTCGCGGGATGCGGCGCCATCCCGGGCCTCGGCGCCGACGGCGAGCAGCACGACCAGCTCGTCAAGTACGCCCAGTGCCTCCGCGGGCAGGGAGTCAACGCGACCGACCCGCCGCCCGGCGAGAACAGCTTCAACCTGGACGCCCGTGGCCTGCCCAGGGACAAGGTCGAAGCCGCGCTGAAGACCTGCAAGCAGTACGCCCCGAAGCAGGAACCCCCGAGCGCGGAGGACCTCGACAGGATGCGCAAGACGGCCGCCTGCCTGCGCAGGAACGGCATCGAGGCCTCCGACCCGACGGCGGCCGAGCCGGGGATCAAAGTAGGCCGGCCGAAGGACGGCAAGAACGTCGACGCCATCATGGCCGCCTGCCGGAAAGAGGTGGGGGAGTGAGACGGCTGATCGCCGTCGCGCTCGTGCTGACCGCCTGCACTCCGACACAGGCGGCCACGCCGTCGTTCCCCACCACACCCGTGGTGCGTACGGACCTGGTCAGCAGGACCAACGTGGACGGCGCGCTCGGCTACGCCGGCAGCAGGACCGTGGCCGGCGGCTCGGGGATCGTGACGTGGCTGCCCGCGGACGGCCGGATCATCAGGCGCGGCAAGCGGGTCTATGCGGCCGACGGGCGCACCGTTCCGCTCATCTACGGACGGACCCCGCTGTGGCGCACACTGTCGGCCGGCATGCGCGGCCGGGATGTGCGGGTGGTCGAGCGGAATCTCGCCGCCCTGGGCCACTCGCTGGACGTGGACGACCGGTTCACCTGGGCGACGGCACAGGCGGTCAGGGCATGGCAGCGCCACCTCGGCCGGCCCCAGACCGGCACGCTCACCCCGTCGGACGTCGTCGTCGAACCCGGCCCGATCAGGGTCGCCTCACGTACCGCACGGCTCGGCGGGCCCGCGTCGGGCCCGCTGCTCACCGTCACCGGCCTGAGACGTCAGGTCGTCGTCGACATTCCCGTCGACCAGCAGCAACTCGCGGTCAAAGGCGGAAAGGTCACCATCACGCTTCCCGGCGGAAAGACCACGACGGGGCACGTCACGAGCATCGGCACCATCGCGAAGGCGGCGACCGGCGGCCAGACCGGGCAGGGCACCGAGACGGCCACCATCGCCGTCACGATCACCCTGGACCGCCCGAAGGCCGCAGGACGTCTCGTCGCGGCGCCTGTCACCGCCGGGTTCGCCGGCGCCGTTCACAAGCGCGTGCTCGCCGTCCCCGTCGAGGCCCTGCTCGGGCAGGCGGACGGCACGTTCGCGGTCAACGTGGGGGGAAGGCTCGTCCCGGTCGAGATCGGCCTGTTCGCCGGAGGGCTCGTGGAGGTCACGGGAGTGGCCGAGGGCACGCCGGTCCAGGTGCCCAGGCCATGAGCGTGATCGAGCTGGAGCACGCGTCCAAGACGTATCCGGGCGGGGTGCGGGCCCTGTGGGACGCGACGCTGACGATCGGCCCCGGGGAGCTGGTGGCCGTCTGCGGGCCGTCCGGGTCGGGCAAGTCCACCATGCTGAACCTGATGGGGACGCTCGACCGGCCGAGCGAGGGGCGCGTCAAGCTGCTCGGCCACGACATGGCAACGCTGTCCGACCGGCGGCTGTCGGCGGTGAGGGCGCACTGGATCGGGTTCGTCTTCCAGCAGTTCTTCCTCACCGCTCACCTGACGGCCGCGGAGAACGTGGCCACCAGGCTGCTCTACCTGGGCGTCCCCGCCCGCGGCCGCATCATGGCCGCGCACGAGGCGCTCGAACGCGTCGGGCTCGGCGATCGGCTCACCCACCGCCCCCACGAGCTGTCGGGCGGCGAACGCCAGCGGGTGGCCATCGCCCGCGCCCTGGTCGCCCGGCCGATGGTGCTGTTCGCCGACGAACCCACCGGCAACCTGGACACGGCCTCCGGCGCCGGCATCGTCGACATCCTGTGGAAACTGCACGAGGAGGGCACCACCGTCGTGGTCATCACCCACAACACCGACCTGGCCGAGGCGCTCCCACGCCGCGTGGACCTCCTGGACGGAAGGCTCCTGTGACCCCCGCGACTCCGGCGACTCCCGTGACCTCCGTGGCCTCCGTGATTCCCGCGCCGGCCCGGCTGAGCGCGTGGGACCTGGTCGCCGTCGGGCTGGCCGGGCTGCGGGCACGCCGGGGCAGGGCCGTGCTGTCGGCCCTAGGAGTGGCCATCGGCATCGCGTCGATGGTCGCCATGATGGGGATCAGCACGGTCAGCGGCGCCGGTCTCCAGGAGCAACTCGCCCGTGTCGGGACGAACGTGCTGACCGTGGCGCCGGGACATTCGATCAGCGGGACGGAGGCGTCACTGCCCCTCGAATCGGTCGCCCGCGTCTCCCACATCCCCGGTGTGATCGGCGCCAGCGCCATCGCGTACGTGGAAGGGGCGACCGCCCGCCGCACCAAGCTGATCGACCCGGCGATCACCAACGGCGTGGGAGTCGCCGCCGCGCGGCTGGACCTCCTCGCGACGCTGAAGGGGACGGTCAGGTCGGGCACGTTCCTCAACGAGGCCACCGCCCGGTACCCGGTCGTCGTCCTGGGCACGTACGCCGCCGACCGGCTCGGCATCGACCGGACCGGGCGGCAGATCTACATCGCGGGCCGGTGGATGCCGGTCATCGGCATACTCGACCCGCTTCCGCTCGCCCCCGACCTCGACAACGCCGCGCTCGTCGGCTGGCCGTACGCGGAGAGGGAACTCGGTTTCGACGGCCACCCCACCATCGTGTACGAACGGTCGGCCGACGACCGCGTCACCACGATCGCGAAGATGCTCGCCGCGACCGCCGACCCCGAACATCCCGACCAGGTCCAGGTCAGCCGCCCGTCCGACGCTCTCACCGCGGAACTGGCCGCGCGTGCGGCCTTCAACGCCCTCTTCTTCGGACTCGGCGCGGTCGCCCTCCTCGTCGGCGGCATCGGCATAGCCAACGTCATGGTCATCTCGGTGCTGGAACGACGCCAGGAGATCGGCCTGCGCCGCTCCCTCGGGGCGACGCGAGGGCAGATCCGTCTGCAGTTCGTGGTCGAAGCGGTGGCCCTGTCCCTGTGCGGAGGCATCACGGGGACCATCATCGGCCTGGCCGCGAGCCTGCTCTTCGCCGTCGCCCAAGGCTGGCCCCTCGCCTTTCCCGCCCAGGTCGTCACCATCGGTGTCACCGCGGCCGTGCTGGTCGGCATCGTCTCCGGCCTCTACCCGGCCCGCCGCGCCGCCGCCCTCACTCCGACCGAAGCCCTGGCGACGGGATGAACCAGCTCTCGTGCCCTGGGTGGCGGCCGGCTCCGCCGCCGGGCGAGACGAGGACGGCCCGCACGATCGCGGTGACGCGGCGCGGGCGATGGCGCGGAGCGACGAGATCCCCACCTTCGGGATAGTTGTACGCCGTCCTTGGCCCCGTATCGTCCCCACCAGTGATCCCGGCTGTGCGAGGAAGGATCGGCATGACCGACGATGTGGTGCGGCGGGTTTTCCGGTCGGCCGATTCGTTCGACCCTGAGGAGTTCGCGCGATTGCTGGCCGAGGACGCCACGTTGGTGTTCGGCAACGCCGAGCCGCTGGCAGGACGTGAGGCCATCGTCGCCGGGTTGGGGGCGTTCTTCGCCACCATCGGCGGCCTGCGGCATCGAATCGTCAGGCACTGGCAGGTGGACGCCGACATCATCGCCGAGACCGAGGTGACCTATCGGCGGCTGGACGGCAAGGACGTCAGCGTCGTGGCCGTGTCGATCTGGCGCACCCGCGACGACGGCCTGGTCTCGGACTACCGCATATTCGTCGACCTCGCACCCGTGTACGCGGTCTGAGGCTCCAGCGGGACCATGCCGATGGGCGCGGCCTGTCGTTCCTCTGTGCGTCTCAGATCGCCTTGGTCCACTCGGCGGGATACGCGCCTCATGCTCGTTGAAGGTGACTCGTCCGTAAGCTGAGAGTGTGTCCCCCGCACTGGTCCTGCTCGACGGCGTGCGCTGGCAGGGTGTGCGCGTTACCGGCGATCGCGCCCGAACCCTGCTGGCGGTGCTCGCCATGCACGGCCGGGCAGGGGTCAGCGACGAGCGCCTGGTCGACGAGTTGTGGCCCGACGAGGCGCCGGCCAACCCGACGAAGGCGCTGCAGGTGGTCGTCTCGCGCACCAGGGCGGCCACCCGCGCCGACATCGTGGTGCGCCTCCCGCGTGGTTACCGGCTCGGGCTGCCCGCCGGCCAGGTGGACGCGCTGCTGCTCGGCGCGCTGGTGGAGCAGGCGCGCGCCGCGCTGGGCGAAGACGACATAGCGCTCGCGCGCCGCCGGGCCGAAGAGGCCATGGGTCTGGTGGCCGGCGGCCTGGATGACGCCACCGGCCCCCTCGCCGAGCTGAGGGACGTCGCCGCGGGGTGGGTGGCCGAGGCGCGGCGGGTGGCGGCGATCGCGCAGGGCCGGGGCGGCGCTCACGAGAGCGCGCTGCCGCTGCTGGAGGAGGCCGCGGCCGATCGGCCCTACGACGAGGAGCTGCTCGCCTGCCTGCTGCGCAGCGAGGCCGCCGTACGAGGCGCCGCCGCCTCCCTGGAGCGCTACGAGCGTTATCGCACGGGTCTTGCCGCGCGGCTCGGCACCGCGCCAGGGCCTGAGCTCACCCGCGTGTACGCCGAACTCCTCGTCGCCGATCGGCCGGTGCGTGAGGGCATCCTGTTCGACGGTTCCTCGCTGCTCGGCCGCGACGGCGACATCCGTGCGGTACACGCCCTGTTACGGACCAACCGGGTGGTCTCCATCATCGGCCCCGGCGGGCTGGGCAAGACGCGGCTGGCCCATGTCGTCGGCAGGAACGCGGCGCAGCCCGTCGCTCACTTCGTCGAGCTGGTCGGCGTCTCCTCCCCTGAGGGTGTGGTGGCCGAGGTGGGCTCGGCGCTCGGGGTCCGGGACTCGGTCAGCGGGCGTCGTGTCCTGACCGTCGAGCAGCGCTCCGACGTCCGCGCCCGTATCGCCCAGCATCTCGACCAGGTTCCGGCGCTGCTCATCCTGGACAACTGCGAGCACCTGATCGACGCCGTCGCCGATCTGGTGGCGTTCCTTACCGTGACGACCCGCGACCTGCGGGTGCTGATCACCTCGCGCGCCCCCTTGTCGATCCCCGCCGAACGCGTCTATCTGCTCGGCGAGCTGCCCAAGGACGACGCGGTGGAGCTGTTCCTCCAGCGCGCCACGGCCGCCCGCCCAGGTGCGCGTATCGGCGAGGGGGCGGTCGAAGAGGTCGTCGCCCGCCTCGACGGCCTGCCGCTCGCGATCGAGCTGGCCGCGGCCAAGGTGCGGGTGATGTCGGTCGAGGAGATCGCGCGGCGCCTGGCGGACCGGTTCGCTTTGCTGCGCGGCGGAAACCGTACGGCCCCCGACCGGCACCAGACGCTGCTCGCGGTCATCGACTGGTCGTGGAACCTGCTGGACGAGCCGGAACGGCGGGCGATTCGGTGGTTGTCGCTGTTCGGCGACGGTTTCACGCTGGCCGCGGCCGAGCACGTCCTCGGTCCGGACGCCCTGCACGTCGTGGACATGCTGACCGAGCAGTCGATGCTGAGCGCCCGCGAGACGACGTACGGCCTCCGCTACCGGATGCTGGAGACCGTCAGGGAGTTCGGGCGGATGCGGCTGAAGGAGGCCGGCGAGGAGGAACCCGCCCGGTCGGCGCAGCTCGCCTGGGCGACGGCGTACGCCCATGAACACGCCTTGGGGCTGTTCAGCCCGGCGCAGTACGCGGCGGCCGACGCGTTGTGCGCCGAGGAGGGCAACCTCGCCGATCTGCTCCGGCGGGCTCTCGGCGAATCCGATCCCGTCACGACGGTCCAGTTGCTGGCCGGCCTCGGCGCGCTGTGGTCGATCCGCGGCGACCACTCCCGGATCCTCGTTCACTTCAAGGCGATCGTGCAGGTGACCACAGGCTGGGTGCCGCCGCCGCATCTCGTGGAGGCGACCAGGGCCGCCGCGCTGATCACACTCGCGAACATCATGATCATCCCCGATCGCCGGGGCGGCCCGTTGCGCGATCTCCTCCGTTCGCTGCCCGCCAGCGACACGACGGATTCCCGCGTGGCGGCGATGGCCACGGTGCTGCTCGCGTGCGACGCGGCCGACGGCGCCGAGGTTCGCCGCCGGCTGGCGGAGTTGCGCCAGAGCGCCGACCCTGACGTCGCCATGGCGGCGACGCAGATGAGCATCCACGTCCTGGAGAACGCGGGGGACGTGCCGGGGGCGATCGAGGCCGCCGAGCGGACGCTGACGCTGCTCCGTGAGGAGGAGGGGCCGTGGACCGCCGCGATCACGCACGCGGCGCTGGCCAACCTGGTCATGCATGCCGGCGACCGCCGGCGGGCTGTCGAACACGCGCGCATCGCCATCCCGATGCTGAGCCGGCTCGGCGCCACCGACGACGAGACCCAGCTGCGCGCGGTGCTGCTGACCTCCGCGATCGCCGAGGGCGACCTCGGCGCCGCGGAGGCCGAGCTCGCCGAGATCACCCTGATCAACGACAACGAGGCCGTGCTCGGCGGCATCGCGATCGTCTCGCTGTGCGCGGCCGAGCTCGCTCTCGTCCGCGGCGAGACGGACGCCGCGCTCGCGAAGTACCGCCTGGCCGTCCAGCAGGCACGCGATCTGCGTCTGCCGGGGGTGACGCACACGGACCTGACGCCGTGGACGATCGTCGCGGTGTCGGTCACTCTGACGGCGTACGCCTACCACGCCCCGCCGGAAGACGTCCGGTACGGCGAGGAGTTGTTCTCCACCATCCGGGGCTTCGACCCGCTGGGCGCGGAGAACCCCATCCTCGACTATCCGCTGTGGGGGTCGATGCTCTTCGCGCTCGGCGCATGGGGGTTGCTGCGGGGGGCCATGGTCCCCCGCGACTCGATCAGGTTGCTGGTGCTGGCCGAGCGGTTCGCCTACAACAGCGGCATGCCCAGCATGGCCTTGGAGCACGTCGAGCCGTACGCGGAGCGGGCCGAGCCCGGGATGATCGCCGCCATTCGGGCCGAGTACGGCGATCGGCGCGGCCCCGAGCTGCTCGACGAGGCGCGGGGTCTCGTCGAGCAGGTCTCCGCCGGTGACGGGCGCAGTTCACATGTGCCGCTTGTAGCTGCGCACCGACAGCGGCGCGAAGATCGCGATGACGACCAGGCACGCCAGGACCGTCCAGGCCACCTCTCCGCTGACGACGGCGTTGTTGGCGAGGTCGCGGGCGGCCGTGACCAGGTGTGAGACCGGGTTGACCCGCACGAACGCGGCCAGCCAGCCGGGCAGGGTCTCGATGGGGACGAACGCGTTCGACAGGAACGTCAGCGGGAACAAGATCATCATGGAGATGCCCTGCACGGCCTGGGCGCTCCGGGCGATCGTGCCGACCCAGGTGAAGGCCCACGCCAGCGACCAGCCCGTGAAGATCGCCAGCAGGATCGCGGCGAGCACGCCGCCCGCTCCGCCGCCCGGGCGGTAACCCATCACCAGGCCCATGCCGAAGGTCAGAGTGGCCGCGATCGTGTAGCGCAGCAGGTCGGCCACCATCGGGCCGGCGAGCGGCGCGATACGGGCGATCGGCAGCGACTTGAACCGGTCGAAGACCCCCTTCTCCATGTCCTCGCGGAGTTGCGTGCCCGTGGCCATGCACGTCGTCAGCACGGTCTGGGCGAGGATGCCGGGGATCATCAGGGGGAGGTAGCTCTGCACGTCACCGGAGATGGCGCCGCCGAAGAGGAAGGCGAACATCGCGGTGAACAGGATCGGCTGCAGCGCCACGTCGAAGAACTGCTCCGGGTTGCGGCGCATCTTCTTGAGCGCCCGCCACGCCATCATCAGAGTCTGGCCGAGCGTCTCGCCCATGGAGACGCGCCGCCGGGCGGCCGCCACACGCTCGGCGGCCCTGACCGTCTGGCGGGCGGGCGCGATCATGGTGCTCATCGGTTCTCCTCCGTGCCGGTCGCGTCGTCCCGGTCCGTCTCGTGGCCGGTGAGGGCGAGGAACACCTCGTCCAGGCTGGGCTTCGCCACGCTCACCGAGGAGATCGACACTCCGGCGGTGCGAAGCGCGATCAGTACGTCGGCGGCCAGGTCGGCCTGGTCGAGGGCGACGTTGAGGCGGCCCTGCTCCGGGCTGGCGATCGGGTCGGAGCCGAGGACGCGCCGCACGACCTCCATGGCGGCGGGCACCTTGCCCGGCTCCGTGAGCAGCAGCTGGAGGGTGGAGTCGCCGACCGCGCTCTTCAACTCGTCGGGCGTGCCCTCGGCGACCTTACGGCCATGGTCGATGACGGCGACGCGATCGGCGAGCTGGTCGGCCTCGTCCAGATATTGCGTGGTCAGAAGGACCGTGCAGCCGTCGACGACCAGCCCGCGGATGGTGTCCCACATCTGGCCGCGCGTGCGCGGATCGAGACCGGTGGTCGGCTCGTCGAGGAAGATCAGCGGTGGCCTGGTGATCAGGCTCGCGGCCAGGTCGAGGCGCCGGCGCATGCCGCCGGAGAACTGCGAGATCGGTTTCTCGGCGGCGTCCTCCAGGCCGAACTGGCCGAGCAGCTCGGTGGCGATGCGCCGGGCGCGCGGCGCCGCGATGCCCTGCAGGCGGCTGAAAAGGTAGAGGTTCTCGCGGGCGGTCAGGTTCTCGTCGACCGACGCGTACTGTCCGGTGACGCCGACGAGCTGGCGGATCACGTGCGGGTTGCCGGCCACGTCGACCCCGAAGATCTCGGCGCGGCCCGCGTCGATCTTCAACAGGGTGGCCAGCATCCGCAGCGTGGTGGTCTTGCCGGCGCCGTTCGGCCCGAGGACGCCGAAGATCTCACCCGGGCGTACGTTCAGGTCGATCCCGTCGACGGCACGGTGCCCGCCGAAGGCCTTCACCAGCCCTTCCGCGCGTACGGCCAGATCGGCGGGCCCGTCGGGGGGCGGGCCGCCCCCGGTACGTCCGAGTTCTGTGATGCTCATGGCTCCACTATCGGTGGTGCCGGTTTCACGGCACCCTCGGCCGGGTTTCACCGATTGCCGCCGAGAGCTTCGCGCAGGTGCCCCTCCACCCGGCAGGGCGGAGGGACGGACCGGGCGTCACTCATGAGCGGCCGCGGGGCCGAACCAAACTCCCCGCTGTCCGTGGTCAGCCGGAGGTCGGGGCCAGAGGGCCGACCAGGGGATGGCCGGCCGTCCCGTACGACAGGTCGGAGCCGTCCAGCAACCCGGCGAGGTGGCGCACCGGCTGCTCGTAGGCGAAGACCTCGGTGAGCAGCGCCCGCAGGGCCTCTCCCTCCTCGCCCGTCACGCGATCGAGCGCCACCTGGGCGCGTGTCCGCATCAGGGCGCGTTCGGCGACGGGGAGGCGCTCGGACTCGTAGGTGTCGAGCAGGCCGTCACCCGCTCGGCCGCCGAGCCGGGCCGAGAGCTTCCAGCCAAGGTTGATCGCGTCCGTCATCCCGACGTTGAGCGCCGAACCGCCCGCGGGGAACAGATGGGCGGCGTCGCCGGCCAGAAAGACCCGGCCGGCTCGGTACCTTTCGGCCAGCAGCCGGCCGCGCAGGCATCCCGCGGTCCCGGCCACCGCGCTCAGCACCAGCGCCAGAGCCGCCGTCCATCAGGCGATCAAGGCCACGACACGCAAGAACCGGAACGCCGAGGCCGCGAATCAGCTGCTCCTCGCGCTGCTCGCCCACCGAAGACCGGATCCGGTGACCGAGCTGCTCGACCACCTGGGCGTGGACCGCGACGCCGTACGGGAGCGGCTCGCGCCGGACGACCGCCGGGGACGCTGACTCGCGCGACCGACGGGCCCGAACCTCGTTGGAGCTCGTTCGGGGTCCTGCCGGGACGGCCTCGGCTCGACCGGCCTTCCCGTGTGGACAGTGGCCGGGGAGCCGGTCACTGTCCACGAAGGACCTGATGGTCACTGTCCACGAAGGACCTAATGGGTCTGCGCGTTCACCGGGCCGGGGGTCATCGTCGGGTCGGCCGTCGCCGTCGGGGCGACGGTGGTCGTCGGCTGCGGGGTGGTCGCCGGGTCGGCGGTGGTCGTCGGCTGGGCAGTGGGCGCCGGGGTGGCCGGTGCGTCATTGCCCGGCGGCACTTCCCGGGGCGGCGGCAGGACCTCCGGGCGCTCGCTGCGGAAATCCTTGCAGGCGGGGTCGGCCTTGATCAGGTCGCGCTGGTCCTGGATGGCCTGCTCGGTCTCCTGGCGCTCGATCTCGGCGATCAGCGCCTCCTCCTCCAGCGCCTCCAGCCGCTCGACGGCGGTCGCCTGCGGAATGGTCCTGGCCTTCTGATAGGCGTCCTTGGCCGACGCCTCCACCTTCTTGCGGTTCGCCAGCTGGTCGAGGAGCCGGTTCAGCTCCAGGGACATCACCTCACAGGACTGCTTGGGCTTGGCGCCCTTGTTGAGCTGGCAGCTCGCCTCGGCGTACTTCGCGTTGGTCAGCTCGATGTCGAGCTTGGCCAGGTCCGCCTCGGCCTTACGGAAGTCGTCGCGGGACCCCACGCCCTTGTTGAGGGAATCCTCGGCCCGGTCGTACCTCTTCGCGGCGAAGTCCCGCCTGACCTTGGCCTTCTTCACCCGAAGCGCGTCGAGCCTGCAGATCGTGGCGTCGATCGCGACGGCCGGGTAGGGGTCTTTCGGGGGTAAGGGGGCGGCCACGGCCGCCGATGCGCCCGCCAACCCCGCTGCGAGGAGCAGGACCGCGAGCGGTGCCGCGACCTTGATCACCAGTTTCATACGGACTCCCTTTTCGGGTCGCGCGCCGGCACTCCACCGGGCACAGTCCTTGTTCGTCGGCCGAGCCGGTTCGGACTGGTGCGCGATTTCCGTCTTCCTGGAGGCGTTCGCGTCCCGGCTCCCGGGAGCCGGGGGAACCGCGTGGCCCAGGCCTCTAGCGAGGCGCCGCGAGGACGTCCCGCAGTACGTCCTCCAGCGTGACGCGGGCCAGCTCGCGCCTCAGGGTCTCCTCGACGCCCTCGTAGATGCCCCGCATCGCGGGCTGGATGCCGTATCCCACCACGCACCCCTGGTTGGGGGTGGCGCGGTGCATCGCGAACAGCGGGCCGGGTTCGATCGCCTCGTACACGTCGAGCAGGGTGATCGACTCCAGTTCGCGCGTCAGCGACCAGCCCGCGCCCACGCCCCGCCGGGACTCCACGAGCCCCGCCCTGCGCAGGTCGCCGAGCAGCCGCCTGATCACCACCGGGTTGGTGTTCGCGCTGCCCCCGATCTGCTCGGAAGTGGCGACCCCGCGACCCTGGCGCTGGTAGAGGCTGATCCAGACCAGCGCGTGGGCGGCGATGGTCAACCTGCTGTTGGCGCTCATGAACCCTCTCTCCTCAGCCGTAACACCCCATGTTACGACAGACGCTGTCGTAACAATTAATGTTGCGATCACGCTGTTGTAACCATTAGCGTTGCGATGGCAACAACGGGGTCGATCAGCGAGGTGAAGAGATATGAACAAGCCGCTCACGGGCAAGGTCGCCCTGGTCACCGGGGGGTCCCGCGGACTGGGGGCCGCGACCGTTCGGCTGCTGGCCGAGCAGGGCGCCGACGTCGCGTTCACCTACGTCAGCTCCGAGGAGCAGGCCCAGGCCGTCGCCGGCGAGGCGCGCGCGAAGGGAGCGAAGGTCGCCGCCTTCAAGTCCGACCAGGCGGACACGAGCCGGGCGCAGGCGCTGATCGACGAGGTGGTCGGCCGGTTCGGCGGTCTCGACATCCTCGTCAACAACGCGGCGATCTCGGTGGAGCAGGGCCGTACGGTGGACGACCCGGAGGCCGACACCGCCGCCCTGGACCGCATGCACGCCACCAACTACCTCGGCGTGATCGCCGTCATCCGGGCCGCCTCGCGAGTGCTGCGCGCGGACGGCCGCATCATCACGGTGAGCTCCGGCCTCGGCTCCCGGGTCGGCGTCCCGGGCCTCGCCGACTACTCGGCGACCAAGTCGGGCATCGAGCGCTACACCATGGGCGTCGCGCGGGACCTCGGGCGCCGGGGCATCACGGCCAACGTCGTGGAGGCCGGGCTGATGGAGAGCGGAATGGAGCCGCCGGACCCCGAGACCCTCAAGGCCCTGCTCGGCTCGCTGTCCCTGCAGCGCATGGGCCACCCCGACGAGATCGCCGCGGCGATCGCCTTCCTGGCGAGCCCCGCCGCCTCGTACGTCACGGGCGCGGTGCTGGACGCCCACGGCGGCTACAACGCCTGAACCGCGCCCCGGCGCAACCCCTGCCGGAGCGCCGGTGACGAAGGAGCCGGGCGAGCCCATACGGCGCTCCAGGCGGGCTGACGGAAGGCGGGCGTGAGGGCGCTCGCGGCGTGGATCGCGCAGACCCGGCCGGGGCGCCCGCGACGAGTGGATCGGCAGCAGGTCACGAGGGTGGACGAGGTTCTGGGGCTCACAGGAAAACCGGGTGACATTTCGCGTCGCTTGCCGGGATGGTAGGGGGGCGCCGAATTTTGTCGGTGGCATCGGTCAGTCTTTGCATGACCACTACTTCTTGTGAGACTCCCGGCTGGAACGCCGGCCATGAACGCGTTCGTCCGTCAACCCCTGATCGAGGTGCCGTGACCATCCCCCAGCTCGACTCACCCGCCAAGCCCGCGACCGTCGTTCCAGGTCGCACCCCGGCCGTGATCCGGCTGCTGGTGCTCGCCACGTTCGTGGTCATCCTCAACGAAACGATCATGATCAACGCGATCCCGCGGCTGATGGGCGCGCTGCAGATCACCGAGCAGACCGCCCAATGGCTCTCGACCGCGTTCATGCTGACCATGGCCGCCGTGATCCCGATCACAGGGTGGCTCCTGCAGCGGGTGTCCACCCGGCACGCGTACGCCGCCGCGATGGGGTTGTTCCTGCTCGGCACGGCGCTGGCCACCATCGCGCCGTCGTTCGAGGTACTGCTGGGCGCCCGCATCATCCAGGCGTCCGGCACGGCCGTGATGATGCCGCTGTTGATGACCACGCTGATGCAGGTGGTGCCCGAGGAAGACCGGGGCCGGGTGATGGGCAACGTCAGCCTGGCCATCTCGGTCGCGCCCGCGATGGGCCCGGCCGTCTCGGGGGTGATCCTGCAGTTCGGGTCCTGGCGGCTGCTGTTCGCCGTGGTGCTCCCCATCGCCGGCGTGATCACCTGGCGCGGCCTGAAGCAGCTCGAGAACATCGGAGAGCCCCGGTTCGGCACCATCGACTGGGCGAGCGTGGTCACCGCCGCCGCCGGCTTCGGCGGTCTGGTCTACGGGCTCAGCCGGTTCGAGGGCGGTGACGTGGTCACCGCCTCCGCGATCACGGTGGCGGGCCTGGTCGCCATCGCCGTCTTCGTCGTCCGCCAGCTGTCGTTGCAGAAGCGCGGCGTGCCCCTGATGGACCTGCGCACTCTGCGCCACCGCACCTACACGGTCGCGCTGATCCTGATGTCGGTGTCCTTCATGGCGATGCTCGGCTCGATGATCTTGCTGCCGCTGTACCTGCAGAACCTCCGCGGGCTCAGCGCCCTGCAGACCGGGCTCCTGGTGATGCCGGGCGGCCTCGCGATGGGGCTGCTCGGTCCGACCATCGGCCGGCTGTTCGACCGGTTCGGCGGCCGGGTCCTGGTCATTCCCGGCGCGATCGGCATCATGATCGCGCTCGCCGGCTTCACCCAGGTCACGATGACCATGCCGTTCTGGCAGCTCCTCGGGCTGCACGCGCTGCTGATGGTGGGCCTGGCCGCGACCTTCACCCCGGTGTTCACCATTGGGCTCGGGGCGGTTCCGCCGCCGCTCTACTCCCACGCCAGCTCGATCCTGAGCACGCTGCAGCAGGTCTCCGCCGCCATCGGCACCGCGCTCGTGATCACCGTGATGGGCGTGCGAGCCGATGCCCTGAGGTCCGCCGGAGCCACGGAGGCGGTCGCCATCCTCGACGGCATGCGGCTGGCCTTCGTCATCGGCGCGGTGCTGTCCGTGATCGTGGTCGTCACCGCCCTGCTCCTCCCGGCCCGGCCGGACAGCACCCATGAGTTCGAGGGGGCCGGCCATTGATCCCCCGCGCCGGGCGATGAGCAGGGGCGAGATCGACCTGACCCGCACCTCACAGGGCCGCCGGCTCGTCCGGCCTGGTCGAGCCACGATTCGGCCCTCTGCGCGACACCACCGAACCGCGTGAAGGCGGCTTACGTTTTGGGGGCATGGGACTACGAAAGATCCTGCTCCTCGCGCTGCTGTCGCTGACCGCGGCCTGCGGAGGAGCGGAGCCTGACATATCTGCCACCGCCGTCGACGACGGGCCGGCGAAGCCGGTCGCCCTGTGGAGCGCCGAAGGCGGCTTCGTGACCGCGACCACGAACGTGCTGCGTCCGCCGAGGGCGGTGCTGTACAGCGACGGCCTGGTGATCGCTGACGCGAGGAGGCGACTGAAGCTGACCGATGCCGAGACGAGCCAGACGGTCGCGTCGATGGAGAAGTACCTGACCGGGCGTCCGCCGACCGCCGAGCCCAAGCCGGGTGCGCCGATGGTGACGGACGTTCCGGCCACCGTCCTCGGGGTGCGGGGGAAGGACGGAAAGATGTCGCTGGTCCGGGTGCCGGCCCTGGAGCAGCTCAAGGACTACTACCCCGGCGAGCTCCTTGCGGCGAAGAAGCTGATGGAGGACCTGGCGACCCGGGCCGCCGAGAAGGGCGCCGACTACGTCGCCACCCGCGTCCGGATGGTCGCCGAAGGGGCCGCGTCGGCGGAGGGCAAGCCGGCCCCGTGGCCCGCGGGGGTCCCCGAGCCTTCGGGCACGGTGGACCCGGTCTGGCGCAAGGACCTTGACGGGGCGGCCGCGAGTGCGCTCACCAAGGCCGTTCCCGCCGGGCAGGAGTACGGCCGGTCGCTCTTCAGGACCGGCTCGGGGGCGCTGTTCGTGATCTCCTGGCGATACCTGCTGCCCGGCGAATAGCCGGCGCGTGCTGAGAAACCCGAGGTGAGGGGCGGCCCCGGCGTCCGCCGCATCCGTATCCGGAGCGGACGCCGGGATACTCGGCCGCCAAGGCGGCGGCCACGGTGTCCCCAGGTGAGCCCCAGGTGGGCGAAAAGTGCTCAAGCAGGCTCCGGGCGGGTGTCTTGTGCGCGCCGGGTGGAGAGCGGACGGTCGTGACATGCCGGACGGCGTGAATCCCTATGCGGCGGACGCTCTCGGGGTTACGTTCCTTGAAGCACCACTCAAGGATCTTGTACGAATTCTGCCGTCTTGGAGAAGCATGCATTCACCACCACAGCGTGGCGTCCGCAAGCGCGTCGCCCAACTCGTCACCATGGTCACGGTGCTCGTCCTGTCCCTGACCCCGTCCCTGCCCGCCTCGGCGACGTCGCTCGACGACGTGTTCGCCAAGCTGCTGGTGAAGCAGGTGAAGGGGACGAACGTCAAGAAGCATCTGGACGCCTTCCAGGCGATCGCGACCGCGAACGGCGGCAACCGCGCCGCCGGATCCCCCGGTTACAAGGCCTCCCGCGACTACGTCGCCGGCAAGCTCCGCAAGGCCGGATACAAGGTCACGCTCCAGCCCATCAACTACGTGGAGAGCTGGAGCGAGAACAGCGCGCCTGTGCTCGCCCAGACCGCGCCGAACGCCAAGACCTACGCGGCGAACGAGGACTTCTACACCTTCCCGCCGTCACCTTCGGGTGAGGTCACCGCGCAGGTGCAGGCCGTCGACGTGACGCTGCCGCCCACCCCGGCGCCCAGTTCGACCAGCGGGTGTGAGGTGGCGGACTTCGCCGGGTTCGTGCCCGGCCGCATCGCGCTCATCCAGCGCGGCACCTGCGCGTTCGTCCAGAAGATCCAGAATGCGGCGGCGGCCGGCGCCGTGGGCGTCATCGTCTTCAACGAAGGCCAGCCCGGCCGCACCGAGGCGTACTCGGTCGACCTGGGCGAGTGGCGGGCCGGCATTCCCATGCTGTTCGCCGACTTCGCCGTGGGCAACGAGCTCGCGAGCACGCCCGGCGCGACCGTGCATCTGAAGGTCGACGCCAACCTGCGGCTCGGCACCGAAGACAACGTCATCGCCGAGTCGCGCTTCGGCGACCCGAACGAGGTCGTCATGGTCGGCGCCCACCTGGACAGCGTGCCCGAAGGCCCGGGCATCAACGACAACGGCTCCGGCAGCGCGGCCATCCTGGAGACCGCCCTGCAGATGAGCCTCTACCCGGTGCGGTACAAGACGCGGTTCGCCTTCTGGGCCGCCGAGGAACTCGGCCTGCTCGGCTCCGACCAGTACGTCGAGAAGCTGACGCCGGCCGACCGTGATCGCATCCGGCTCTACCTGAACTTCGACATGGTCGCCTCGCCGAACCACGCCTACAAGCTGTACGACGGCGACGACTCCGACGCCGTCGGCTCGCCCGCCGGTCCGCCCGGGTCGGACGCGATCGAGAAGCGCCTGGCCAAGTTCTTCTCCGGCCGCGGCCTGGCGACCGTCGGCACCGACTTCGACGGCCGCTCCGACTACGGGCCGTTCATCGCCGCGGGCATCCCGGCCGGCGGCATCTTCACCGGCGCCGAAGGCATCAAGACGGCAGAGGAGGCCGCCCTGTTCGGCGGCACGGCGGGCGTGGCGTACGACCCGTGCTACCACGCGGCCTGCGACACCATCTCCAACCTCAACCTGACCGCGCTGGACGTCGACGCCGACGCGATCGCCGACTCCACCGCCAGGTACGCCTTCAACCTGCGCTCCATCCCCGACCGCGCCGCCGCGGTCGCCGCCCGCTCGGCGGCGCCGCCGGCCTACACCCGCGACGACGCGCACGCCGCGCGCTGACTCCGCGCTCCGGCGCTGATCCCGCGCCCCGGCCCGTCCGATCCGGTCTCTCGCGAGCCCGGTGACGTGACCGGCCGGGGCGTTCGCGTGGAGCCGGTAGTGATCGCGCCGCCCGGCTACCTAAAGGCCCTTCTCGTGGCGTTCCGGACATATAGGATCACCCGAAAGTTACTTATGGGGCGGGGGAGACACGAGTGACGCTAAGTCGGCGTGATGTGTTCAAAGTAGGCGCCGGCCTGGTGCCCGCGGTCGCTCTGTCCGGCTCGCCGGCGTACGCGGGCGCCGCGCCGGCCATGACGGTCACCGGGACCGTGCCCACGCAACTGGCCGCCCTCGACAACGTGATGAAGACGTACATCAAGGAGCGGGACATCTCCTGCGCGCAGCTGGCCGCGGTCAAGAACGGCAAGCTGGTGCTGGCCCGGGGATACCGGTACAGCAGCGACACGACCATCCCGGCCGTGCAGCCGACCTCGCCGTTCCGTGTCGCGAGCCTCAGCAAGAGCATCACCGCCGCGGCCATCCTGCGGCTGGCGCAGGACGGGAAGGTGTCGCTCGGGGCGAAGGTGGCCGACCTGCTCGGCCTGCCGGCCACGGTCGACCCCCGGCTGAAGAACGTCACCTTGTGGCGCCTGATGCAGCACACCGGCGGCTGGGACCGCGAGATCTCCGGCGACCAGCTGATGGCCGACCGGACCATCGCCGCCAAGCTCGGCGTGCCGCTGCCGATCGGCAAGAACGACATCGCCGAGTACGCCGGCGGCCGGCCGCTGGACTTCGCCCCCGGCACCAAGATGGCCTACAGCAACTACGGCTACATGCTGCTCGGCCTGGTCGTCGCGAAGGTGTCGGGGCAGAGCTACGAGTCGTACGTGAAGCAGAAGCTGCTCGCCCCGGCCGGAATCACCCGGATGCGGCTCGGCCGCAGCCTGAAGACGCAGGCCGCGCCGGGCGAGGTGCCGTACTACTCGCAGTACACCACCAAGACCGTGCTGGACGACTCGGGCACCGTGGTGCCCTCGCAGTACGGCGGCTTCAACATGCTCAACCACGACGCCAACGGCGGCTGGCTGGCCTCCGCGGTCGACCTGGTCAGGTGGGCCCGGATCTTCGACGCCGCCGGACCGGTGCTGAACGCCACCTCGATCACCCGGGCGTTCGCCAAGCCGGAGATCGGCGTCAGCGCGGACGGCTCGTGGTACGGCTGCGGCTGGTACGTGCGCCAGGTCACGGGCCACCTCAACACCTGGCACAGCGGCGCCCTGCCCGGCACCTCCAGTTACATGGCCCGGCTGCAGCAGGGCTTCACCTACGCCGCCGTCTTCAACCGGCGGGAGGAGTCCGGCACCCCGGACTACGACGTGCTCAGTTCCCGGATGAACACCGCGTGGAACGGCGTCACCACGTGGCCGGCCACCGATCTCTTCCCGAAGTACTTCTGACCTGGGAGGGCCCGGCCCGCGACGTGCCCGCGGAGGAAGAGCCGGGGTGACGACGTGCGCCCGGCCCAGGTGACGGCTCGCCCGGGCCCGGCGTGTCAGCTCGCGGACGCCGGCCGTCCGTCGTCCGGAACGTAGGTCAGGTTGAGCACGCCGGTCTGGAACGTCTCGGAGGTGACCAGCTTCAGCGGGTGGGCCGGGGTGTCCTCGAACAGCCGCCGGCCGCGGCCGACGGCGATCGGGTGGACGAGCAGCCTCAGCTCGTCGAGCAGCCCGTTGGCGAGAAGCCACCGCACGGTCGTCGCGGAGCCGGACATCTGGATGTCGCCGTCGGTCTGCTTCTTCAGATCGCGCAGTTCGGCCGCGACGTCACCGGAGATGACGGTGGTGTTGTTCCAGTCCGCCTTCCCAAGGGTGCTGGACACGACGTACTTGCGGACGTTGTTGAGGGACATGGCGGCGTCCTGGTCCTCGCCGGTCTCCGGCCAGTACGCCGACCACTCCTCGTACAGCTTGCGGCCCATCAGCATCGCCGCCGCGCTTTGCATGCCGGCCTCGACCGCGGCGCCCATCTCGTCGTTCCAGTACGGGAAGTGCCACTGGTCCGGCGACTCGACCACGCCGTCCAGGGAGATGAAGAAGTTAGAGATGATTTTGGCCATGGCTCTGTCCTTGTCGTTGAGATCACGTCGTCGTGGCCCTGGGCGGCAGCCCGGCCCGATGACCCGCGACTGGGAGGTTAGACGGGAACGAGAGCTCAGGTCTTGTACAGAAGCGACAGCGGCGAAGACGGTTCACGTTCGCTCAGCTGCGTGGCGGTCCGTCCGATATAACGGGTCAGCGACCGCGCCAGGTGCGGTTGGTCGAAGTATCCGAGCCGGTGGACGACGTCATGGGCCGGCACCCCCTCCTGGATCAGGACCGCCGCCCGCCTGGCACGGCCGATCTGCCGGATGGCGCCGCGGGTGAGTCCGGTCGCCGCCACGAAGCGCCGCTGGAGGGTGCGTTCGGACAGCTCCGGCGACGCGCCTCGGAGCACGGCGCCGACGACGGGGTCGCGGGCCAGGACGTCCTCACGCACCATCCGCCGCACGAAGACCTCGGCGTTGTCGTAGTCGGGAAGGCGCCAGGCGGAACCCTTGAGCCAGAACGATCTGGGCGTCGCATCGGGGATCTCCACCGAGCCGTCGACGAGCCGGCCGATCGGAAGATGGGGCGTCGAGGTGCCGAGGGAGAAACTGATGCCGAAGAACGTGGCGTCTTCGGGGACGGGCGCCGGGCTCGCCTTGGACTCAGGTCCTTGGACGGCCACGTTGACCCGGCCACGGTGCTCCCAGAAGACCAGATCCCAGTGCGCTGTCGCGATCGACGTCATCTGCCCGACGCCATGGCTGCGGCTCCGCCACACCCGCTCGATGTACGGCGAATCGGACGGCCGGCTCTCGACCTCCAAGCTCATTCGAGTCGTTCCCCTCGCTCGCCCTGCGGCGCCGCCGCTCGCCGGCCGCGCCGCCGGCCCGCAGGACGAGCCGATGACGTCGCGCGGCGGCGCCGGGCAGGAGATGGGACGTCCGGGCCGGCCGGTCGCCGGCCGGCCCGGACGTCGCGATCAGACGAGGTCGAACCGGTCGAGGTTCATGACCTTGTCCCACGCCGCGACGAAGTCCTTCACGAACTTCTCCTTCGCGTCATCGCTCGCATAGACCTCCGCGAGCGCGCGCAGCTCGGAGTTCGACCCGAAGACCAGGTCGACACGGCTGCCGGTCCACTTGACCTCGCCCGTGGCGTCGCGGGCCTCGAAGGAGTTGGCGTCCTCCGACGTCGCCTTCCACGTCGTGCCCAGGTCGAGCAGGTTGACGAAGAAGTCGTTGGTCAGGGACCCGGGGGTCGCGGTGAGGACGCCGAGCGGCGACTGCCGGTGGTTCGCGCCGAGGACGCGCAGGCCTCCGACGAGGACCGTCATCTCGGGGGCGCTCAGGTTCAGCAGGTTCGCCCGGTCGATCAGCAGGTACTCGGCCGGCAGCCGGTTGCCCTTCCCGAGGTAGTTGCGGAACCCGTCGGCGGCGGGCTCGATCGCGGCGAACGACTCGACGTCGGTCTGCTCCTGCGACGCGTCCGCGCGGCCGGGCGTGAAGGGAACCACGATGTCGAACCCGGCGTCCTTGGCGGCCCGCTCGACGGCCGCGGCGCCGGCGAGCACGATCAGGTCGGCGAGCGAGACCTGCTTGCCGCCGGTCTGAGCCGCGTTGAACGCCTGCTGGACGCCCTCCAGGGTGCGCAGCACCGTCGCGAGGCGGTCGGGGTCGTTGACCTCCCACCCGTTCTGCGGCTCGAGGCGGATGCGCGCGCCGTTGGCGCCGCCGCGCTTGTCGCTGCCGCGGAAGGACGCGGCAGAGGCCCACGCGGTGGACACCAACTCGGACACCGAAAGGCCCGAGGCGAGGACGCTGCTCTTGAGGGAGGCGATGTCCTCGGCGTCGATGAGCTCGTGCGTCACGGCGGGGATGGGGTCCTGCCACAGCAGCGTCTCGGCCGGGACCTCCGGGCCGAGGTAGCGCACGATCGGGCCCATGTCGCGGTGGGTCAGCTTGTACCAGGCCCGGGCGAAGGCGTCCGCGAACTCGTCGGGGTTCTCGTAGAAGCGCCGCGAGATCTGCTCGTAGACCGGGTCGAACCGGAGCGCGAGGTCGGCCGTCAGCAGCGTCGGGGCGTGGCGCTTCGAGGGGTCGTGGGCGTCGGGGACGGTGTCCGCCCCCGCGCCGTCCTTCGGCTGCCACTGGTAGGCGCCGGCGGGGCTCTTGGTCAGCGCCCACTCGTAGCCGAACAGGGTCTCGAAGAAGGTGTTGTCCCACTGCACCGGGGTGGGGGTGAAGATGCCCTCGAGGCCGCTGGTGATCGTGTCGGCCCCCTTGCCGGTGCCGAAGGTGTTCTTCCAGCCGAAGCCCTGGTCCTCGATCGGGGCGGCCTCGGGGTCGGCGCCGACGTGGTCCGCCGGGCCCGCGCCGTGGGTCTTGCCGAAGGTGTGACCGCCCGCGATCAGGGCGACCGTCTCTTCGTCGTTCATCGCCATGCGGCGGAACGTCTCACGGATGTCGCGGGCCGAGGCGAGCGGGTCGGGGTTGCCGTTCGGGCCTTCCGGGTTGACGTAGATGAGGCCCATCTGGACCGCGGCCAGGGGGGTCTCGAGCTCCCTGTCGCCGGTGTAGCGCTCGTCGCCGAGCCAGGTGGACTCGGGGCCCCAGTAGACGTCCTCGTCGGGCTCCCAGACGTCCGCGCGACCGCCGGCGTAGCCGAAGGGCGTGAAGCCCATCGACTCCAGGGCGACGTTGCCGGTGAGGATCATGAGGTCGGCCCACGAGATCTTCTGGCCGTACTTCTTCTTGACCGGCCACAGCAGGCGGCGGGCCTTGTCGAGGTTGCCGTTGTCCGGCCAGCTGTTCAGGGGGGCGAAGCGCTGCTGGCCGGCGCCGGCGCCGCCGCGGCCGTCGCTGATCCGGTAGGTGCCCGCGCTGTGCCACGCCATCCGGATCATGAACGGGCCGTAGTGGCCGAAGTCGGCCGGCCACCAGTCTTGCGAGGTCGTCAGCACTTCGGCGATGTCCCGCTTCACGGCCGCGAGGTCGAGGCTCGTGAACGCCTCGGCGTAGTCGAATTCCTCGCCGAGGGGGTTGGCCACGGCGGGGTTCTTGGCGAGGATCTTCAGGTTGAGGCGGTTCGGCCACCACTGGCGGTTTCCGCCGCCTTGAACCGGGTGCGGGGCGCGCTCGTGCGCGACCGGACAGCCGCCTTCGCCCTCCGTCTTCGCGTCTGTGACGATTGCATCATGATTCTCAGACATGGGGATCCTTAGGGACTAGGGGTGATCAAGGTGCTAAGGGTGCTCATGAACTGCGGGCGGTGGAACAGCCGAGGCACAGGCCCCAGTAGATGACCTCGGCCTCGTCGATCGAGAAGCCGTGGTCGTCGGACGCGGTCAGACAGGGCGCCTCCCCGACCGCGCAGTCGACGTCGGTGACGATGCCGCACGACCGGCACACGACGTGGTGGTGGTTGTCCCCGACGCGTGACTCGTAGCGGGCCACGGAGCCCGACGGCTGGATGCGACGCACTAGACCCGCGGTCGTCAGCGCGTGCAGCGAGTCGTACACGGCCTGGTGGGAGACCTCAGGAAGATCGCGGCGCACGGCGTGGATGAGCGAGTCCGTGTCGGCGTGGGGATGCGCGTACACCGCGCTCAGCACCGCCACCCGAGGACGGGTCACACGCAGAGCGGCGCCGCGCAGCATCTGCTGGAAGTCCGAGGTCGTGGGCACGTCCCACAGAGTGGCTCATTTTCTGGAATCAGTCAAGAATCGAGTGTCGCGTCGGATGGTCGTCCACCCTGTTCGCGATCTCGTGTGACCGGGCGCCGGTGGATCCCCTGTGACCGGGTGCCGGTGGCGTACGCGTGCCCAGATCCGTCACCAGGACCGTCCCGGCCGTGGCGCGCCCCTCAGGGCCGCGGCCGGGAGGGCCTGTCATACCGGATCGGGCGTGCTCTGCCGGCGCGGCATCAGTTGTACTTGTACAGCCTGGTGGCGACCCGGCGGTTGTGGTCGAAGACCGAGGCGCGGTACTTGCTCACGGGGAGGTCGCCGTGCGGGGCCTTTCCGCACGTGTTGACCCCGGCCAGCTGGTGGATCTCGAAACGCGCCGTCGGGTCGCCCGCCACGAAGTACTCCGCACGGGCCTGATGCTTGTCGGCGCCGGTGTCGCACGCGTAGACGAACGTGTCCTTCTCGGAGAAGCACGTGCTGGCGACGCCCTTCGTCGAGGTGCAGACCTTCGACCGCGCACGGGCGGTGGACGGGGTGAGGCGGGTCTCCCTCTTCACGGGATACTTGGTGGCGCCGCTGACCGTCTTCCACCGGCTGAACTTCATCCGGTGGTTTCCCCGGTAGATCGCGGCTCTGAAGGTCATGGTCCTGCCGATTTCGCGGCTTCCCCGGATCGCGCCCTCGCCGGCCAGGTTGTGAATGACGTACTTCGTGCCGAGGTAGCCGTTGACGTAGTACTCGACCGTGGCATGAAGCCTGTCGGACTGCGTGTCCTCGATCGAGATCCCGGGCCGGTCGCTTTCGTCCGGCCCCACGCACGCCCTCGCGCCTCTGACGCGGACGCACTCGGTCTTCGCCTCGCTGGTGGCAGGAGCCGCCGAGGTGGTGAGCAGGCCGGCCGTGGCGATGGGGGCTTCACTGAAGGGTGCGATCGGCGCGGTCGCGGCGAGCGCGGGCGGCGAGGTCCAGACCATCGTGGCGGCGGCGAGCGCGGCCACCGAGGTGAGGATCCGTACAGGCTTTGTCTGCTCCATGTTCACTTAGATGCCGGCCGACCCCGTTAAGTTGGGCCGAGAATCGATCTCTCTGAGCCGCCTTGCCCGGGGCCGGCGGGGAGCTCTGGCGGGCGTCAGCCCGGCGAGATCGAGTCGCTCGATCCCCGGGCGATCAACCTGGTGTGTTCGTGGCGCTCTTCGGCGCGAGCCGGAGCGGGGGGCGGAGCCGGTTCGGGCTGCGGGGCGGTGGGCGGGTCCTGGTCGAAGATGTCGATGTCGACCTCTTCGCCTCCGACGATCAGCGTCTCCCACGCTCCGCTGACCAGCAGGGTTCGCAGCGTCTCGCCGCGCAGCCTGCGCAGATGGGCGTCGAGGGTCTCGTCGTCGGGCATGCCCGGGATGCGCGGCGCCAGGCGGCTCCTGATCTGCCGCAGCCGTTCCATGAGCGCTTCGATGTCGGCTTCCTTGTCGGCGTCGGCGAGGCCCTCCTCTATGCCCTGCACGATCTTGTCCTTGATCGCGCACGTGACCCCGTGCTCGTCGGTGGTCACCATGGCCTTCCACGCGCGGCTCTTGTGCCGGTACTGGAGCATCGACATGGCCGCCTCGTGGCGCAGGAAGTCGGCGTCGCGGAAGGGGCGGCCGCGCCAGGCGCGGTTGAGCGCCCGGGCCAGCGAGATGGCCGACGCAAGCCCGCTGTTGAGGCCGCGCCCCGGCCAGAAGTGGATGGCGTTGGCGGCGTCCCCGAGGAGGAAGCCGTAGGTGCCCGGCGTGGACGACGTGGCGGAGTACAGCTGGGCGGTGAACCTCGGCCGCTGCACCATGTCCAGCCGGAAGGCGGTGACGGCGCTCAGGTTCTCCTCCTTGACGCCGAAGAGCGCCAGCCCTTCCATCACCCGCTTCCACAACGCCGAGCTCTTGATCAGAGCGGGCAGGAACAGCGTGCTGTGGGTCGAGCAGTGGAACTCGCCCTGTTCGCTCCGGCCCATCAGGCAGGGGCGGGAGGCGATGCATTCGGTGAACACGTGCCGCACGGGGTCGATGCCGATGACCTCCTTGGCCTCCTCGTCGGTGAGGCGCATGTTCAGGAAGCCCTCGCCGCGCAGGGCGTTCAGCAGGAAACGGTTCTGGGCCACGGTCAGCAGGACGGTCATCGGGTCCGACAGCTCGGACTTCACCCGTAGGCCGAGCACGACGTCCTGGATGTGCAGGCCGTCCAGCGAGTAGATGGACTTGTCGGCGTTGCCGAACTTGTGGGTGAAGTAGTCCCGCGTTCCCGAGCGCCCTCCCTCGCAGATGGCGAGCACATGATCCTTGACCACGGTCTCGTGGTGCTCGGTCGGGTAGAAGCCGGCGGGGACCAGCCGGATGCGGCCGGGTCTCTCGTTCGCCATCTCGAGCAGCGTGTCCTCGATGTAGGCGATGCGGATGTTGCGCGGTCCGTAGCCGCGGATGGAGTCGGGGCCGGTCGGCCACATCTCGGTGTAGGAGCCGGTGGTGAACAGCCGCTCCTGGACGCCTTCCGGGAGATTCAGATATTGGCGGCTCTGGACCGTCACGACCTGCTGCCGCCGGATATTGCCCTCTTTCTCGCTCTTCCACACGACGCGTGACCCGTCCTGCGTCCACCGGCCGTCGTAAATCGTCACCGAAACGCGCGGGCCCATGAGGTGTTCGAGGAGCAGCGCGAAACTCAGCCCGACGGGGCCGCCGCCCGAGACCGTGACGTTCAGCACCGGTCCTGGATCGGCCTGTGCCGCCGATTTCGTGAACGCCCGCAACAGCGGGGCGTCCATGACCGTTTCCATTTCGCCGAACGCCTCGAAACGGAAGGTCTCATCGCCGATGGTGATCAGATCGCCCTGCTGGAGCACGTGAGAGGTGACGCGGTCGCCGTTGACCAGGGTGCCGTTGCGGCTTCCCCGGTCTCGCAGGACGTATTCTCCGCTTTCCCGGAGCACCTGTGCGTGATAGCGCGAGGCCCTGCCGCTGGCGATCACCACATTGTTGTCGTCCTTGCGGCCGAAGGTGATCGGGGCGTCACTGATCGGGAACCGCTGACCGGCGAGAGGACCTTCACGCCCGACGATCGCAGCTGGCATGGATCGCACCACTTTCCAGAGCTCAGAGAACTGATGCGATCGATGCGATCATCGGTCGCAGAAGTGCTGTGCACTACTCCGTGTGCCGGTCGACCAGGTACACCGCGAGATTTCTCCTGTTCGAAACCTTCGGGCGATTCCCTATCGTGCCACGCTTGGCCTCCGTAGGAAACGGTCCATATCTGTCCGAACTCGCCTAGAACTCCACGCCCGGCCGAGGGCCGGCCCGACGATCTTCCGGCGGCCGTGCGCCGATGAGCGGGACGTGTCCAGCGCTGGAGGAGTGACGGAGCGTAGTGCCCCGGTTGGTACCGTCGAGGGTCATCGGGGGTCATCAAGAGTTTTGAAGTTTCTTGTAACAGTCGGGGGGCTCGGCCCACTTCCTCGTGTCGGAACGAACACCCGGGACGAAGGGGGCGGGCGGTGACGGACGATGCCCAGCGGTTCACCACCATGTACGACGAGTGCCGCCGGCGCGTATGGGCCTACGTGGTAGGCCAAGCGGGCCGGCAGGTGGCGGACGAGGTGGTGAGCGAGACGTTCGCGATCGCCTGGCGCAAGTTCGACGACGTGCCGGAGCCCGCACTGCCGTGGCTGCTGGTCGTCGCACGCAACGTGATGCGCGACAACATCCGCGCCGAGATCAGGCGCGAGTCGCTCGCCGCCGAAATGCGCGCCTGGACCGAGGAGGACCCGGCCGAGCAGGTGGCCGAGCGGCTCACCGTCCTTGCGGCGATGACCTCTCTCGCCGACGAGGATCGCGAGCTGCTGATCCTCGTGGCCTGGGACGGCCTGTCGCCACGCGACGCGGCGAAGGTCGTCGGGTGCTCTCACGCGACCTTCCGCGTGCGCCTGCACCGGGCACGCAAACGGCTGGTCCAGGCGATGAAGACGGCACCGGCGGCTCACCGCCCCGCCCGGGTGCGCAATCTCAGTGAGGAGTGGTCATGAACCCGATGGATCAGCTCCGGGCGGCACGCCCGGCCCACCTGGACACCCCGGTGGACGCGCGCACCAGGGCCGCCGAGCTCTCCGCCGCCATGGCGGGACCGCGGCGCGATGAGGCGAGACGAGCGCGACGGACGAGGAACGCCAGGCCGGCGTGGGTCCTCGGCGGCCTGGCGACCGCGGCGGCCGCCACCGCCGTGGCCGTGACCCTCACGGGCACGGGCGGTCCCGTGCCGTTGACGACGCCGCACGCCGCCCTGTCCGCGCCCTCGTCCGACCGGCCGGTCGTCCGGCTCTCGGCCAAGCAGGTCCTGCTCGCCGCGGCCGAGTCGTCGCTGAAGGCCCCGGCGACGACCGGCGCGTACTGGTACATCGAGTCCGAGGACGGATCCGCCTACGAGGCGGGCGACAAGGTCCGGTACGTCGTGCACAGCACGGGCCGCGGCCGCACCTGGGTGGCGCGCTCGCCGCACGGCACCAGCTGGTGGGTCAGCCAGGACCTCGGCGCGAAGCCCGCGCCGGGTTCGGAGGACGCCTGGAAGCGGGACGGATCGCCGACCACGTGGACGATCGACGTGCCGGCACCCAAGGCGGACGACAAGGGCGCGAGCAAGCGCATCGAGCTCGACGACAAGGCGGGCAGGCCGTCCGGCAACCCGATCAACGTCGGCGACAAGGTCTTCGACCTGGCCGGGCGCAACGTGTCGGTCGCCGAGCTGCGTTCCCTGCCCGCCACCGCCGGCGCCCTCAAGGCGCGCCTGCTCCAGGGGTACGCCGGTCACGGCACCGAGTCCGGCGAGAGCATGGACGCCGACTCCTGGCTCTACCAGGTGACCTCGGGGCTGCTGAGCGACATGCCGGTGAAGCCCGCCGTGCGGGCCGCTGCCTACAAGGTGCTCGCCGGACTGGAGGGCGTCCGGTCGCTGGGCGAGGTCACCGACGCGCTGGGCCGCGAGGGGCAGGGCATCGCCCGGGCCGAGAACTGGTCGGGCGGCGACTTCGAACGGCAGATCATCATCGACCCGGCGACGGGGATCCTGCTGACCGACCAGATCGTCGCCGTGCACCCCAGCGGCGCCTACGCCTGGGCGAAGCCCGGCACCGCCACCTGGTGGCACGCCGTCGTCAAGGCGGAATGGACCGACGACAAGCCCGTCAAGGTGGACCCGCCCGGCGGCGAGCCCGTCAAGGCCGGCTCGACGGACAGCGAGCCCGCCAAGGCATAACGAACGGCGACCCGCCACGACGACCCGCTCAAGGGCCGCTTCCCCCCTCGGAAGCGGCCCTTCCGCCTGCCTCCGCCCGGGTGAGGGCCGGGCGAATCAGGTGGCCACCGGGTGCGACTCTCTGGAATGGTGCCCCCATGGAGAAGGCGCTGAGCGCACGCGATGTGGCGGGCCTGGTCGCGGCCGCGGAGGGCGGCGGGCGGATCAAGTACCTGATGTTCTGGGGACACCGGCCCTCCCGCTCCGGCGGGGTCGGGGCGGGCTGCCTGTCGCAGTGGTGGCCGGCCGGCTTCACCGTCGACGGCGTCGTCTACCGCACCGCGGAGCACTTCATGATGGCGGGCAAGGCGCGGCTGTTCGGCGACGAGGAGGCGGCCGCGGCGATCGTGGCGGCAGGCCACCCGAAGCAGGCCAAGGATCTCGGACGGGTGGTGCGGGGCTTCGACGAGGAGACCTGGAAGGCGGCGCGCTTCGAGCTGGTGGTCCGCGGGAATCTCGCCAAGTTCGGGCAACACGATGACCTGCGGGAGTTCCTCCTGGGCACCGGCGACCGCGTGCTGGTCGAGGCGAGCCCTGTGGACCGCGTCTGGGGCATCGGGCTCGCCGCCGACGACGAGCGGGCCGAGCGGCCGCGGCTCTGGCGGGGCCTCAACCTGCTCGGATTCGCCCTGATGGAGGCGCGTCGGAGGCTTCGGCAGGCCTGAGCGGGTACGGCGGAGGGGGAAAGGGGCGGATGGGTCCGCGGCGCGTCGCGGGAACGCGCCGGCGGTCCCCGGACATGACCGAGCCTCTGCGCGGCGGGCGGTGCGCAGAGGCTCGGCGGTGCGGGCCGTCGACGGCGGGCGGCTCCCGGTCAGGGACGGGCCGTCCCGGCCGGGCACTCAAGGGCCGGCCGGGACGCCGTCAGGAGACGGGCCGTGGAGGGCTCGGGTTCAGGACGCGGTGCAGGTCAGGCTCGGAGAGGGGCTGCTGTTGCCGTTGGCGAGGAAGCCGAAGGTGGCGGTCCCGTTCGCGGCGAGGTTGCCGTTCCAGTTCACGTTCGTCACCGAGATGTTGGCGCCGCTGGCCGAGAGGGTGCCGTTCCACACCTGCGAGATCGACTGGCCGCCGGAGAAGGCCCACTGGACCCGCCAGCCTCTGATGCCGGCGTTGCCGGCCCGCACCGTGACCTCGCCCTGGAAGCCGCCTCCCCAGCTGTTGATGACCGTGTAGGTGGCCGAGCATCCGCCGGGTTGCGGAGTGGGCGTGGGAGTCGGGGTCGGCGTGGGAGTCGGAGTCGGAGTCGGGGTGGGCGTCGGGGTGGGCGTCGGGGTGGGCGTCGGGGTGGGAGTGGGCGTGGGCGTGCGGGTCGGCGTGGGGGTGGGGGTGTTGGTGGGCGGCGGCGCGGCGATGGCCAGGTCGTAGGCCCGCTGCGGCACGAACTGCCCGGCGGGGCCGATGCAGCCGTCCGACTCGCCCGGCGGCTTCACCCACAGGAAGGCGTCGATCGCCGAGTCACCGGTGTTCGTCGTGCTCCAGGTGCCGGTGGCGCGCCCACCCGGATCGCACCACTCGCTCCCGGCCGGGCCGTTGCCGTTGCGGCTGGTGTCGATGACGGCCTTGAGCCCCTGGATGCCGGTCGCGGAGATGATGCTCTTGGCGTACGACACCAGGCCCGGGGTCGACCGGTAGTTGGAGGTGTTGAGGGCGATGCCGTTGGCGCTGTTGGCGATGTCCGCGCCGCGCAGCCGGTTCGCGGCGTCCGAGGCGGAGACCCAGGCGTCATGGCCCATGTCGAAGTAGACCTTGACCTGCGAGGACGTGGCCCGGAACTTCTTGCCGGCGTAGGCCATGGAGGCCTGCACCTCGGCCTGCTGGGAGGAGTTCATACAGTTCGGCATGATCGCCAGCGCGTCGGGTTCCAGGATGATGGTCGCCGGGCGCCCGCCGAGGCCGGCCGCGACCTGGTCGATCCAGGCGCGGTACGAGGCGTGGTCGGGCGCTCCGCCCGCGCTCGCGCCGCCGCAGTCGCGGTTCGGCATCTCGTACACGACCACGATCGGGATCTTGCCGGCGGACGCGGCCGCGCCGACGTACGCGTCGACCTGGGAGCGCACCGTGCTGGGGTTGTAGCTGGCGAACCAGCGGCCCTGCGGGACGGCGGCGACGCGGTCCCTGATCACCGCGGTCTTGCCGTCGTTGGGGTTGGCGGCCACCCACTTGGCGGCGTTGGTCGTCGGGTCGACGTAGAAGGCCGAGTCGGCGGCCTGGGCGGGGGGTGAGACGAAGACGAGCGCCCCGGCCGCGGCCGTGGCGGCCGTGGCGAGGACAACCGCCCATAGGGGCCTTTTACGAGCCATGCGAAAACTCCCGTCCGATTAGGTGGGAGCGCTCCCACCGCTCTGACGGATGGTAGGCAGCGGTACACCGCCGCCAGAAGGCCCGCTCGGCCGAGGGCGGTCCCGCGCCGCCATAGCCGCAGGAAGAGCCCCGTGGCGACCGGTGCTATGCCTGAAACTTTCAGCACAATCGGCCAGGTCGCACTGTGAACCCCGGCGTCCCTCGCCGGGCGGGCCGCCCGCGGGCCGCCGCGACGTCACCGACGGGCTTGCTGAAATCTTCCGCGGGTCATCCGGGAGGCAGGAAGGCGGGGACGCGGCCCGAGGCGGGCCAGAGGTACGGCAGGTCGTCCGGCTCGTCGCCGAAGATCGGCCGGTAGAACTCGGGAGCCTTGCGGAGCAGGGCGGACCGGTGGCTCAGATGCAGGGCGTCGTCGCCGAGCCACGGCGGCAGTTCGCCGGCCGCGTCCAGCAGCTCCTGCGAGCGGGGCGCGGCGACGGCGCAGTGCTCGGCCAGCTCGCGGGTCATCGTCGAGGAGCAGGTGTCGGCCCGGCCGGAAGAGCACCACTCGCGGCACACCGCGAGGCCGTAGGCGACCAGGGCCTCCTCGTAGCCGGCCCACATGCGGACGACGGGGTGGTGGCGCCAGCCGTACCCCCGCACGGTGAGCGCGCGCAGTACCTGGAGCGCCTCGACCCGCTGCTTGCCGAGCCGGCGCGGGTCCAGCACCCGCGCCGTGGAGGCGAAGTCGGCATAGGGAAGGAAGGTCTGCATCGCGGCCCCCGGGACGCGTCGTCCAAGCCGGACCTCCATCCTATGAGCTCCCAGGCCAGGGGCCATGCGGGCGCCTGCGGACTTCACCGCCGGGTTGACGTCTTGTCCGGTCGCGGGACGAGCAATCTGAAGGAAGCGCCGCAAGACGCGTGGGTGGGACGTTTTTGGTGGCGAATTCTCGCCTGGGGGTGACGCGGCGGTCCGCGGGGACCGCGCCCCGGACGCGCGGCGATTGGGGATCCGATGCTGAACCGACGACGCTTACTCGCGGCCGGTGCGGGCGTGGGCGGCGTGATGCTGCTCCCGTTCACCGGCCTGACGCCGGTGGGCGCCAAGGACGTGAAGGCGCCCGCCCAGAAGCCCCGCCGCTTCGGCGCGCGCGGGACCGCCACCGGCGTACGGCCGGCCGTCGCCCCCTTCTCGGTGCGGATGCCCGTGCCGCAGGTACTGGAGCCGGCACACAGGACCAGCACCGCCGACGTCTACAAGATGGTCATCAAGCCCGCGGAGGCCGAGATCATCCCCGGCGTGCGCACTCCTGTGCTCACCTACGGCGGCCAGTTCGTCGGCCCCACCATCCGCGCCAGGACGGGACGGGCCGTGAAGATCGTGTACGGCAACCGGCTGGACACGCCGGCCAACGTGCACCTGCACGGCGGCCACGTGCCCCCTGTCAGCGACGGCCATCCGATGGACGTCATCCAGCCCGGCGAGGCGCGGCTGTACGACTATCCCAACACCCAGCAGGGAGCGACGCTGTGGTACCACGACCACAGCCACCAGATGGAGGCCGAGCACGTCTTCCGCGGCCTGCACGGGTTCTACCTGATCGACGACGAAGCCGAGAAGTCGCTGCGCCTGCCGACCGGCGCGTACGACGTCCCGATCATGCTGCGTGACATCGAGTTCGACGCGAACGGCGAGCTGATCTTCTTCGACGATCCGGCCAACCGCACCACGATCCTCGCCAACGGGAAGATCCAGCCGTACTTCCCCGTCGCCGCGCGCAAGTACCGGTTCCGGCTGCTCAACGCCTCCAACGAGCACGTCTTCCAGCTCAACCTGGGCGGCCGCGAGATGATGAAGATCGCCTCGGACGGCGGCCTGCTGCCCGCGCCGGTGCCGTCGACCGAGCTGGTGCTCGCCTCCGCCGAACGCGCCGAGATCGTGGTGGACTTCGCGCGCTACCCGGTCGGCTCGCAGCTGGTGCTGTCCAACGGCAGCACTCCCATCCTGCGGTTCGACGTCACGCGGACGGCGAGCGACGACAGCCGCCTGCCCGACGTGCTGCGCCCGCTGCCCGCCCTCCCCGCGGCGACGGTGGTGCGCGACGTGGCGATGAGCTTCGACCTGTCCGGGGCCATCCCCGTCGGGATGGTCAACAACCGGCCGTTCGACCCCGCCCGGGCCGACTTCCAGGTCAAACGGGGGGCCACCGAGATCTGGCGGGTCACCAACGCCGACACCATCGGCGTCGACCACACCTTCCACATGCACCTGGAGCAGTTCCGCGTGCTCGACCGCAACGGCGCGCCGCCGCTGCCGCAGGACGCCGGCCTGAAGGACACCGTGCACCTCCCGGCGAACGGGTCGGTCCGGATCCAGGTGACCTTCACCGACTACGTCGGGCGGTACGTGTACCACTGCCACTACCTGGAGCACTCGTCGATCGGGATGATGGCCCAGATGGAGATCACTCCCTAGCGGTACGCGAGCCGGCCCGCCACAGGCCCAGGGCGATGAGCAGGTAAGCGACGGCGGCCAAGGCGAACAGCGTGCCCGGGCCGAACCGGGTGGACCCCAGGCCGTACAGGGCGTAGACCGGCACCGTCACCAGGTCCGCGCCGAGGCCCGCCATCGAGGTCACCGTCGCCCTGGCCCGGTCGGCGATGCGCTCTTGCAGGCGGGCCTCGGCCGCGGTCATCGCCCACTGGAAGGCTCCGTAGGCGACGGCGACGAGCACCATGCCGGCGGGACGGCCGCTCAGGGCGCCGGCGGCCAGGCACGCGGCGGCGACGGCCAGCACCGGCGCCGCCCACCGCGTGCCCCGCCCCGCGAACCACCCGCCGAGGGCGGTGGCCGCGGTGATCAGCAGCACGAGCAGCGGCACGTCCGCCGCGTCCGCGCCGGTCGCGCCGGCCAGCAGGGGGAGGTACTCGTCCAGCGAGTACACGCTCATGAGCACCACGACGAGCACCAGGGCGCTCCTGACCCGGGGGGTGTGCCGCACCTCCGCGAAACCCGCGCGGAGCACCGCGACGAAGCCCTCCTCGTCCTCTGCGGCGGCCTCCGGTTCCGACGCCACGTCCGGCTCTCGCGGCAGGGAGGACGCGTCCGCGCGGGGCGCGGCGCGGGACTCGGGGAAGCGCCACGCGACGAGCGCGCCGATGAGGGTGGCCGCGATGCTCGCGACGCCGAGCGCGAGGTAGCCGCCCGCCGCCATCACCGGCGCGGCGAGGCCGGTCGCCGCCATGACGGCGACCAGGCGGATCGCCTCGGCGCGGCCGGCGAGGCGGGCGTAGGAGCCGGCCCGGCCCATGGCGGCCAGTTCCTCGTACACGAGCGCCTGCAGCGTCCCCGAGCTGATCGCGCCACCGGCGCCCCACAGGACGAAGCCGAGCGCGAAGAAGGCGTAGGACGGGAAGAACGTCCACGCCGCGTAGCCCGAGGCGGTGACGATCGGCGCGATGATCAGCAGCCGGCGGCGCGAGAAGGCGTCGGCCCACGCCCCGGACGGCACCTCGACCATCAGGGAGGCGACCGCCCAGATCACGAAGAGCGAGGAGATCTCGGCCGTGGACAGCCCGGTGTCGGCGAACAGCAGGGCGTACACCGGGTAGAGCAGCACGAAATCGTCGAAGAACGCGTAGGCGTACAGCGTTCCGGCGAGTCTGGACTCAGGTGAGGATCAATGTCGCCATGTCATGACCGCACCCTACGTCGTGGCGCGGGCGCGGTGAAAGCGATATTCGGGCGGGAAATCGGGGTGCGCGCGCGGGCCTGCGATGGGTACCCTCCGCGAGAAGGCTGGGGAGGTCGTCGTGGCGCATGTAGAGGTCGGCCGTCTGACGTACGTACTGCCGGATGGACGCCCGTTGCTTAACGAGGTCTCCTTCCGCGTCGGTGAGGGCGTCAAGGCGGCCCTGGTCGGGCCCAACGGGGCGGGGAAGACGACGCTGATGCGTCTCATCGCCGGAGATGTGCGACCGGTCGAGGGCAGCGTCGCCTCCTCCGGCGGCCTCGGCGTCATGCGCCAGTTCATCGGCGGCATCCGCGACGGCCGCACCGTACAAGATCTGCTGCTGTCGGTGGCCCCCGAGCGGGTGCGCGAGGCGGCGCACCGGCTCAACGAGACCGAGCTGGCCATGATGGAGCGCGACGACGAGAAGACGCAGATGCGCTACGCCCAGGCCATCACCGACTTCACCGACGCCGGCGGGTACGACATCGAGGTCCTCTGGGACACCTGCACGATGGCGGCGCTCGGCGCCCCGTACGACAACGTCAAGTACCGCGAGGTCAACACGCTGTCCGGCGGCGAGCAGAAGCGCCTGGTGCTGGAGGCCCTGCTGCGCGGCCCCGACCAGGTCCTGCTGCTGGACGAGCCGGACAACTACCTCGACGTGCCCGGAAAGCTGTGGCTCGAACAGGCGCTCAGAGAGACGCCCAAGACGGTGCTGCTCGTCTCGCACGATCGCCAGCTCCTGGCCAACGCCGCCGGCCGCATCGTCACCGTCGAGTCGGGCAACGTGTGGATCCACGGCGGCGGCTTCGCGACCTACGCCGCCGCGCGCAAAGAGCGCAACGAGCGACTGGACGAGCTGCGCCGCCGCTGGGACGAGGAACACGCCAAGATCAAACGCCTGGTCGCGATGCTCAAGCAGAAGGCCATGTACAACGACGGCATGGCCCCGGCCTACCACGCCGCCCAGACGCGGCTGCGGCGGTTCGAGGAGGCCGGGCCGCCCGAGGTGGCGCCCAAGGACCAGTTCATCAGCATGCGCCTGCGCGGCGGGCGCACCGGCAAACGGGCGGTGATCTGCGAGGGCCTCGAGCTCACCGGCCTCATGCGGCCCTTCGACCTCGAGGTCTGGTACGGCGAGCGGGTGGCGGTGCTCGGTTCGAACGGGTCGGGCAAGTCGCACTTCCTGCGCCTGCTCGGCGGCGACGAGGTCGGGCACACCGGCGTCGCCCGGCTCGGCGCGCGGGTGGTCCCGGGGCACTTCGCGCAGACCCACGCCCGGCCCGAGCTGCGGGGACGCACTCCCTGCGAGATCGTCATGACCGAGCACGCCAGGTTGAAGAACGAGGCGATGAAGGCCCTGGCCCGTTACGAGCTGGCAGGGAGCACCGCCGAGCAGCGCTTCGAGACGCTGTCGGGCGGCCAGCAGGCCAGGCTGCAGATCCTGCTGCTGGAGCTGTCGGGCGCGACGCTCCTGCTGCTGGACGAGCCGACCGACAACCTCGACCTGGCGAGCGCCGAGGCGCTCCAGGAAGGGCTCGGCCTCTTCGACGGCACGGTGATGGCCGTCACGCACGACCGCTGGTTCGCCGCCGACTTCGACCGCTTCCTGGTCTTCGGCGCCGACGGCCGGGTGTACGAGGCGCCCGAGCCGGTGTGGGACGAGGCGCGGGTGGTCCGCGAGCGCTGACCGGCGCCGAGTCGTGGACACGGTGACCGAGCCGTAAAGATTTGGCGCGGCTTGCGCGTGTCGGAGGAGTCACGCCCGACTGGCCGGGCTATGACGGCCTTGTGACCCAGCGTAGTCGACACACGACAGCACTCGCACTGGCACTCGCTCTGGCGGCGGCGGCGCCGCTAGGCGGGTGCGGGGGCGGTGGCGAGCAGGGGCCGAAGCGGCCGCAGCTCAAGCCGCTCGTCATCAAGGAGCAGACGTCGTCGGTCACCCAGGGGACGGGTGGCTACGTGGTGACGTGGGCGGGCGTCATCAGCAACCCCAACCGCTGGTACTTCGGCGAGAACGTCGCCGCGACGGTGGTGGGCAAGGACGCCGCCGGCAAGGAGGTGGTCCGCATGGAGCAGCCTCTGGACGCCGTGCCGCCGTCGGGTTCGCTGAAGTTCACCGGCCAGGCGACGGCGTCGGCCAGGCCGGTGGACGTGAAGCTCACCTACAAGCCGGCCGTCTGGCGGCAGGCGACGCGCATCCCGTCGGCGTACGTGCCGTTCCCGATCTCCTCGCCCAATACCGAGAAGCTCGGCAACGGCTCCCACCTGGTGACCGGCGCGGTCGGCAATCCCTACCAGAAGGCGGCGACCAGCCTGGTGGTGACGGCGCTGCTCCGGGACAAGGACGGCAGGCTGGTGGGCGGCGCGAGCACGTACGTGGACGACGTGCACGCCGGCGCGCCGCGCAGGTTCGTCCTCACCGTGGACAGCCTCAACGGGACGGGCCCGGTGGCGCGGACCGACATCACCGCCCGCACGTGGGGTTCGAGCGGCAGGCCGTACGAGGAACTGGCCATGAGCGGCGCGATCTCCGCGAACGGCGCCCGGCCGCGCACCCCGCCGTTCGCCAGGGATCGCGGATATCAGGCGATGCCGGTCGACCGACGGCCGTGAGCGCCGGCCTGACCATTCCCATCTCCGGCGGCAGCCGGCCGACCTCCCTATGGATCTTGAAATCACCGGCGGGTTACGGTACTTACATGACGTCCCCCCGGATAGTCCTGTTCGGAGCCACCGGGTTCACCGGCAGGCTCACCGTCGACGCGCTTCTCGCGTGCGGCGCCCACCCAGTGCTGGCGGGACGCGACCCGCGGCGGCTCGAGGCTCTGGTCTCGTCGTTGCCGGTGGAGCTGCCGACCGAGGTCGCCGACGTGAACAGGCCGGCCACGCTGCGGCGGATCATCGAGCCGGGGACCGTGCTGATCTCCACCGTGGGGCCGTTCGCCCGCTGGGGGGAGCCCGCCGTCGAGGCGGCGATCGAGGCCGGCGGGGTGTACCTGGACTCCACGGGGGAGCCGACGTTCATCCGGCGGATCTTCCAGCGGTACGGGCCGGCGGCGGCCGCGTCGGGCGCCACGTTGCTGACCGCGTTCGGCTATGACTACGTGCCCGGGAACCTCGCGGCGTCGCTCGCGCTGCGCAAGGCGGGGGCGGAAGCGGTACGCGTGGACGTCGGATACTTCCTCCGGGGCAACATGGCGCGCCGGGCGAGCGCGGGGACGCGGGCCTCGGCCCTCGGCATGCTCCTGGATCCGATGTACGGCTTCCGCGACGGCCGCATCCTGCGCGAACAGGGACGCACCCGCGTCTTCACCGTGGACGGCCGGGCCAGGCACGCGCTGTCCGTCGGCGCCTCGGAGCATTTCGCCCTGCCCCGCCTGCATTCCGGCCTGCGCGAGGTCAACGTCTACCTCGGGTGGCTCGGCGGTCTCACCAGGGCCGCGGGCGTGCTGGCCAAGGCGACGCCGTTCATCGCGGCGATCCCGGGGGCCAAGCGTGTCACCGAGGCCGTCGCCGACCGGGTCATCAAGTCGGGAGGCCAGGGTGGTCAGGGCGGTCAGGCGCCGGACGGCGCCGAGATCACCTCGCAGATCGTCGCCGAGGCGTACGACCGGCGCGGCAAGAAGATCGCCTCGGTCGAGCTGCACGGCGGTGATCCCTACGACTTCACCGCGCGCGTGCTGGCGTGGGCGGCCATCACCGCCGCCACCGCGGGCGTGAGCGCCTGCGGAGCCGTGGGGCCTGTGGAGGCCCTCGGCCTGGACGCCCTCGTGCGCGGATGCGAGCAGGCCGGGTTGCGCGTGGCGGTCTGAACGGCCCGCGTACGGAAAGCGGCGCCATGCCTTGCCCGCGTCATAAGAATTGCCATCAAATGGTGATGAAGAGGGGTGGGGGTCGGTGTGGTCGCACGGCTTGTTCGGCGTCTTTTCCCTGTTCATGGGGCCCTGCTGCCTACGGAATGGTGATTTGTCGAATTTGATGTGCATATCGCCCGCAGGTCGCCCCGGACGATCTCGCCGGTGTTCATTACGGTATTAATACAAGCCAGGTCATTGACCGGGAAACGGTGGAGCGAGCAGTTACCTAGCCTTTACTGTCGGTCACATGAATGACAGCGTCCTGGTCGAGGCACTCCGCGCCCGCGATCCTGGGGCCCTCGCTGCCCTCTACGACACCCACGCCGAGAGCATCTACAGATACGCCCGGACACTGCTCGAAAGCTCCGACAGCGCCCAGGTCGCCCTGCGCGACACGCTGATCGCGGCGGAGGCCCACGTGCACGCCCTCGCCGACCCCGAGCGGCTGCGGGTCTGGCTCTACGCGCTGGCGAGGGGCGAGTGCGCGCGCAGGCGCTCGGCCCTCCAGGCGATGCCGGCCGGCGACGACACCGAGATCGGCGCGATGGCCGGCGGCGCCTCCGACGGCGAGCTGCGGCTGGTGGCAGTGAACGCCGTCGCGGCCCTGCCCGAGGACGAGCGCGAGGTCCTCGACCTGCTCGCCCGGCACGCCATCCCCGAGCACGAGCTCGCCGCCGTGCTCGGCACCACCGCCGCGCAGGCCGAGCAGCTCCGCCAGGCCGCCTCCTACCGCCTGCAGGACCTCGTCACCACCGAGATCCTCGCCCGCAACGCCTCGCCCGCCTGCGCGGAGCGGGCCCAGATCCTGGCGGGCCTGCCCGGCGCCGAGACCTTCCCCGGCACGCCCGGCGAGGCTCCCGGGACGCACGGCCAGACCTTCTCCGGCGAGGAGGTCTCCGGCGCGGCGGACACCGAGGACTTCTCCCGCGAGGCGGACACCGAGGCGTCGTCCAATACGGCGGACACCGAGGCGTCGTCCGGTACGGCGGACACCGAGGCGTTCTCCCGCGTGCTCGACGCCCGGACACGCGAGCTGCTCCTCGAGCACACCGAGCACTGTGCCGTCTGCGGGCCCCACCGCGAGCGCCAGGTCTCGGCCGCCAAGGTCTTCAACCTGCTGCCGGTGGCCGAGCTGCCCGAGACTCTGCGGGTGCGCGTGATGAGCTGTTTCATCGACCCCGAGCTCGTGCCCTACCGCCGGTTCGTCGCCCGCCGCACCGGCCTGCTCGACCCCCATGGGTTTCCCCTTCGCGAGACCAAAAGGGCTCGGCGGGGGCCTGCGGTCCTTGCGGGCGCTGTGGCGGCGCTCGCGATCGTCGTAGTCGCCGTCGTGCTGGTCGGCGCGGTCCGCGACGCCGAGAACCCCGCCGCCAGCGGCGAATATGCCGCCCTGACCGTTCCAGGGCCTTCGCTCACCGCCGCTCCCGTGCCGTCGGGCACCCGTCCCGCCACGCCTTCCGCGTCGCTCACGCCGGTCGCGGGCGGCACGCGAGACCCGCGGGCGGCCCGGCCGATGGCGCCCGTCGCGGCCATCGGGCCCCACGCGGCCGCCTTCGTCCCGCCGCGCGTGCCCTTGCCTCCGTCCCCGTCCACGCGCGCCCCCAAGCCGTCCCGGTCGTCCTCGCCCGCGCCGACCGCCAAGCCGACCCCGCGCCCCCCGTCCGGTGAGCCGCCCACGGCCCCGCCGCCCCCGACCCCTCCCCGCCCGCCGCGTCAGCGGCCTCCTCTTCCCGCGCCGACGGCCACCCACCAGCACCATCCGAGGCGCACCCCCTGCCCGCCCAGAACCCGGCCCGCGCCGACCGCCACCTCCTCACCCGCGCCCACCGGCTCGGGCGGCACGTCCTCCGCCGCCCCCACCGGCTCGGGCGGCGGGTCCTCGGCCGGCGTCCCGGCCGTCCCGGCGATCCCGCCCCAGGCCGCCGGCCGTGTTCACCGTCAGTGACGATTCCCCTCTGGGCTCCCGGGTCTTCCCGCGGCCGGTCGCGCCCGCGCTTTCGGCCCTGGTGCCCCGTGTCCACCGCGTCGACTGGCCGGTCTGGCTCGACCCGGGGCCGCGCATGCTGCGCGACGTGCTCGAACTGTGCCGCCTGCAGACCGCCCGCGGGCTCGCAGTGCTGTCGTGGCTGTCGAACGGCGAGCCTCCCGCCGACGTGAGCTGGCTGTGGCCGGGCCGCCGTCTCGCCGGCCCGCGCCAGCAGCTCATGTACGGCGCCGCCTCCGTCGTCCCTGGCCCCGTGCTCACCCTGGTGGTCGCCAACTGGACGTGGGTGCTCGACACCCGGTTCGCCGGCCAGGTCACGGCGCCCTATCTCGCCGGCACCGCCTATCCCGACGACGGGTACACCGCCGCCCAGGCCACCGTGACCCTGATGCGCATCTGGGAGCGGCATCCGGAGGCCAGGCCCGCGCTCGGCGCGGCCTGGGCCGTGTGCCGCACGGTCGCCGACTGGTGCAAGGCCGCCGAACTGGGCGCGGCGTACGAGCGCGAGGCGCCGGTGTTCACCTACCCTCGCGGCCCGCTGCCGACGGGCGCCGGGGTCCGCCCGTGGATCTCCCGCCTGCTGCGCCTCGACTGTCACGCGGAGTAGTCAAAGGGCGTGTGCGCGGTGACGCCGCGGGGAAGCCTGTCGGTGGGGGCGCGACGGCACTCGCCGCCCAGGGGTCGTTCTCCGCGTGGCGATTCGGGTGGGGGGTGGGCGATGCCACACGACGCACGCCGCCGTGCGGCCGGGGCGCCGAGGCGCCGCGTGAGCCGGGTGAAGTGGCCGGGACGCACCGGCCCGCCGCGGGGACGCGCCGGTCCGCGGAGACGCGCCGGTCCGCCGCGACGTGCCGGCCCGCCGCGACGGCCCTCGCGGGCGCGATCAGTGCTCGGCGGTGTCCGGGTACCCGCTCTCGGCGGTGGCCTCGCTCTCGATGGTGGCCTCGTGGTCGAGATGGCGCTTGATCGAACGGTGGATCTCGATCTCGGCCTCCGTCCGGCCGACCCAGTTGGCGCCCTCGACGGACTTGCCGGGCTCAAGGTCCTTGTAGACCTCGAAGAAGTGCTGGATCTCGAGCCGGTCGAACTCCGGCACGTGGTGGATGTCGCGGATGTGCTCCATGCGAGGGTCGGTGGCCGGGACGCACAGCACCTTGTCGTCGCCGCCCTTCTCGTCGGTCATCCGGAACATGCCCACGGCCCGGCAGCTGATCAGGCAGCCGGGGAACGTCGGCTCCTGCAGCAGGACGAGCGCGTCCAGCGGGTCGCCGTCCTCGCCGAGGGTGTGCTCGATGAAGCCGTAGTCGGCGGGGTACTGCGTGGAGGTGAAAAGAAGGCGGTCCAGCCGGATGCGGCCCGTCTTGTGATCGACCTCGTACTTGTTGCGTTGTCCCTTGGGGATCTCAACGACAACGTCGAACTCCACTGCGGTTCCTCCGCTCAAGCCTCCCGGACACTCCGGGGTGGGCGTTAATGTCTCGTAGGCGTATATCCAGGATGACGCATTCGGGAAAGAGGTCGGTGAGGTGGTGCGGCGCGAGCGCTTGGTCGCTGTGACGACCCTCGCCCTGCTCCAGCTCTTCGTCTGCGCCGCCGGCGCCTACTTCCTCACCCGTGGCGGGCCTGACGCGCCGGAGGCGAAGGGCCCGGCCGCGAGCCCCGCACCGACGCGCCCGCCCGTCGCCGTCGTGACCGCCGGCCCGGTGTTGCGGCCGGCTCCGGACGGGCCTCTCCCCGCGAAGGGCACTTTGGCCGCCCGGATCTCCCGAGCCCTCGGCGACTCCGCGCTCGGCGGCAGCGTCGGCGCGGTCGTGGTCGACGTCGCCGGGGGCAGCACACTGTACGGCAGCAAGGCGGACACCGGTCTCACCCCCGCCTCCACGACCAAGGTGGCGACCGCCGTCGCGGCGCTCACCTCACTCGGCCCCGACACCCGCGTGGCCACCCGTGTCGTCCAGCGGCGGCCCGGCGCGATCACGCTGGTCGGCGGCGGCGATCCGACGCTCGCCGGGCCGAGGGCGACCGGGTCGGCCTCTTCGCCCCGCTTCGCCTCGCTGGCCGTCCTCGCCTCCCGCACCGCCCGCGCGTTGAAGACCGCGGGCGTCTCGTCCGTGACCTTGTCCTACGACGACTCGCTGTTCGGCGGGCCGCGCACCGCTCCTGGCTGGAAGCCGGGGTACGTGCCTGAGGGCAGCGTCGCCCCGGTGACGGCGCTGACCATCGACGAGGGCCGCCAAGATCCGCGAGGCTCGGCGCGGTACGGCGACCCGCCGCGCTCGGCGGCCGAGGCGTTCGCGTCCCTGCTGCGCCGCGACGGCGTCAAGGTCGGCAAGTCGATCAAGCGGGCCGGCGCCGCGGCCACGGCCGCCGAGGTCGCCAGGGTCGAGTCGCCGCCGGTGTACGAGCTGGTCGAGCACATGCTGACCGAGAGCGACAACGACCTGGCCGAGGCGCTCGCCCACCTGGTGGCGGTCAAGGAAGGCAGGGGAGGCACGTTCTCGGGCGTCGCCCAGGCCGTCCAGGGGACGCTGAAGCGGCTCGGCGTCGCGGGCGGCGTGAGGGTGTACGACGGCAGCGGGCTGTCGACCCGCAACCGCATCACGCCCGCCGCGCTCGCCCGCCTGATCGCCCTGTCGGCCGCTCCGGCCAACCCGCGCCTGCACGCCGTGATCAGCGGGCTGCCCGTCGCCGGGTTCACCGGCACGCTCGGCCACAGGTACGACGAGAAGGGCAGCAGGTCGGCGGCGGGAGTGGTGCGGGCCAAAACGGGCACGTTGAACGGGGTGAACACCCTGACGGGGCTCTCCAGGACCGCCGACGGCCGGCTGCTGGCCTTCGCGTTCATGGCCGACAAGGTGAAGGATCCCGACGGAGCCGTGGCGGCGCTCGACCGGCTGGCCGCGCTCGTCAGCGGATGCGGTTGCCCATAACCGCGCCGCACGACGTACGGTGGTGAACATGCAGGTGATCGACTGGGATCTGGCCGTCTCGACCGGCGTGCGCCTTGTACGACCCGGGCCACAGGTGAGCCGAGAGGAGGCCCGGCATGCCGTCACCGAACTCCGGCGGCTCTCGCGCGAGGCTGAGGGCCACGTGCAAGAGTTCGCCCGCATCAACGGCGCGGCCGAGCCCGAAGAGGCCACGGTCGTCGACCGCCCGGGGTGGATCCGCGCGAACGTCGAGGGCTTCCGGGTCGTCCTCGAGCCGCTGACCGAGCGCATGAACGCCCAGCGCACGCAGATCCCGGCCTTCGTGGGCGCGGTGGGATCGCGCGTCACGGGTGTGGAGGTGGGCGCGGTGCTGGCGTTCCTGGCCACGCGCGTGCTCGGGCAGTACGAGCTGTTCCTGCCCCCGGACCCGAGCGGGCGGGCGCCGACGGGGCGGCTGACCCTGGTGGCGCCCAACATCGTGCACACCGAGCGCGAGCTCGGCGTGAACCCTCGTGACTTCAGGCTGTGGGTCTGCCTGCACGAAGAGACCCACCGCGTGCAGTTCACCGGCGTGTCCTGGCTGCGCGAGTACGTGCGCGGCCAGATGACCCAGTTCCTGCTCGCCTCCGACATCGACCTCGGCACCATGCTCGAGCGCCTGCGCGCGGCCTCCGACGCCGTCGCCGACGCGATCAAGGGCGGCGACAGCAACCTCATCGACGCCATCCAGACCCCCGAGCAGAAGGAGATCCTCGACCGTCTGACGGCCGTGATGACCCTGGTCGAGGGCCATGGCGACTATGTGATGGACGCCGTCGGGCCGGCCGTGGTGCCCTCGGTGGCCGACATCCGGGCCAAGTTCCAGCACCGCAGGCACGGCGGCTCTCGGTTCGACAAGACGGTCAGACGCCTGCTCGGCGTCGATCTCAAGCTCAAGCAGTACGCCGAGGGGGCCGCCTTCGTGCGCAAGGTCGTCGACGAGGTCGGCGTCGACGGGTTCAACCGCGTCTGGGGCTCGCCCGCGACGCTGCCCGACCACAACGAGATCCGCAACCCCGAGGCGTGGGTCGCCCGCGTGGTGCGCGCCCCGGAGCTGCCCTCGGCCAACGGGCACGCCTGACCTTGAGGCGGGGTCTTGAGACCTGGGTCTTGAGACCCCGGCTTGAGGCTCCGGCTATGAGGCCCTGACCTCCTGTCCCGGCCTTGAGGCGCTGATTCCGGCCGATGGTCGGCGCCGCCGGCCGGGCGCACCACACTAGGGGGCATGGGACCGCATCCTGCCGTCGCGGAGATCCGCCGCGCCGTGCGCGACTCGCTGGCCGGCCTGCCGCAGGGCGCCCTGGTGCTGGCCGCGTGCAGCGGCGGAGGCGACTCGCTGGCGCTCGCGGCCTGCCTGGGGTTCGCCGCGCCGCGGCTGGGCCTGCGCGCCGGGCTGCTGACCGTCGACCACGGGCTGCAACAGGGGTCGCGCGAGCGCGCCGAGGAGGTCGTCCGTCTGGCGGGCGGGCTCGGGCTGGAGCCCGCCGAGGCACTCACGGTCACCGTGGGCACGGCCGGCGGGCCTGAGGCCGCGGCGCGGGAGGCGAGGTACCAGGCGCTCTCGGCGGCGGCCGAGCGGCTCGGGGCGGCGGCCGTGCTGCTCGGGCACACGCGCGAGGATCAGGCCGAGACCGTGCTGCTGCGGCTCACGCGGGGCAGCGGCACCCGGTCCCTGGCCGGCATGCCGGCGAGCACGGGCCTCTACCGGCGCCCCCTGCTCGGCGTCGCGCGGCGGGCCACCAGGGCCGCGTGCGAGGCGCTGGGCCTCTCGCCCTGGGAGGACCCGCACAACGCCGATCCCGCCTACACCCGGGTCCGGGTCCGCCATGACGTGCTCCCGGTGCTCGAAGCGGCCCTCGGGCCCGGCGTGACCGAGGCGCTGGCCCGCACCGCCGGGCTGTGCAGGGACGACGCCGACGCGCTCGACGAGTGGGCGGACGAGGTCTACGCGCGGCTCAGGGACCTCGGCGCCGGGCTGACGGTCACCGAGCTGGCCGCGCTGCCGGCCGCCGTGCGCCGCCGGGTGATCCAGCGGGCGGCCCTGGCGGCCGGCGCGGCGGGCTCGTCGCTGGCGGCCGTGCACATCGAGCAGGTCGACCGCCTGATCACCCAGTGGCGGGGCCAGCGGATGGTTGAGCTACCCGGGGGGGTGGAGGTGGTCCGGCGGTATGGCACCCTGATATTCGCCAGCACCCTCACATGAAGGAAAACCGCAGGTGGACGCAGCCGACATGGGCACGGACCTCGAAAAGGTCCTCATTCCCGAGGAAGAACTTCAGGCGAAGATCAAGGAGCTCGCCGGGCAGATCGACGCCGACTACGCGGGCAAGAACCTCCTGATCGTCGGGGTGCTCAAGGGCGCGGTCATGATCATGGCCGATCTGGCGCGCGCGCTGCACGTCGAGGTGCAGATGGACTGGATGGCCGTCTCGTCGTACGGGGCCGGTACCAAGTCGTCGGGTGTGGTCAGGACCCTCAAGGACCTCGACACCGACATCGCCGGGCGGCACGTGCTGGTGGTGGAGGACATCATCGACTCCGGGCTGACCCTGTCGTGGCTGGTGCACAACCTCCAGTCGCGCAACCCCGCCTCCGTGGAGATCTGCACCCTGCTCCGCAAGCCGGAGGCGGTGAAGGTGCCGATCGATGTGAAATATGTCGGTTTCGACATCCCCAACGAATTCGTGATCGGGTATGGGCTCGACTATGCCGAGCGCTTCCGCAATCTCCCCTTCATCGGCACTCTGGCGCGCCACGTCTACGGCGCGGAGTAAGCCCTGAGCGAAGTTCCAACGCGCCAAGTGCTGTAATACGCCGTCAATCGATCTCGTCGTGGGGAACACGGGACCGCCTGACGTACGTTGGTAGGACAAAGCCGGTGTCGCCGGAGCAGTGACCCTGCGCGGCGGCCCGGTGTACCTTCGGATGTCTCCGGAGGTACGACCGCCTCCGGGGGGTCATTAGCAGGAGCGGTTCGGGATGCCGCTAACCCTGGGTTCGCCCGGGGCGTCAGGCCGTGTTCAGGAAGGGACGGGCCCGCAGGGGTTCCGCATCGGATGGATCTCAAGCGATTTACACGTGGGCCACTGCTGTGGATCCTGGGCATCGTCGTGCTGCTCCTGCTCGCCTCCACATTCTGGAGCGGCAACAGCAACTATGCCCAGAAGGACACCTCGTTCGTCATCAGCCAGATCCAAAGTGGCAATGTCGACAACGCGGTGATCGTCGACAAGGATCAGCGCGTAGAGATCAAGACCCTCCAGAAGATCAACGGAGAGGATCGCTTCTACGCGTACTGGGTCCAGGGGCAGGGCGTCGAGCTGCAGAAGCAGCTCCAGGCGCAGGTTGACGCGAAGAAGCTGCCGCACGGCTACAAGGTCACCGTGCCGACCGAGAACTTCCTCGTCGGCCTGCTGGTGAGCTTCCTGCCGCTCGTCTTCATCGTCCTGCTCTTCCTGTTCCTCATGAACCAGATGCAGGGCGGCGGGTCCCGGGTGATGAACTTCGGGAAGTCCAAGGCCAAGCTGATCACCAAGGACACCCCCAAGACCACCTTCGCCGACGTCGCGGGCGCCGACGAGGCCATCGAGGAGCTCCAGGAGATCAAGGAGTTCCTGCAGGCCCCGGCCAAGTTCCAGGCGATCGGCGCCAAGATCCCCAAGGGCGTCCTGCTCTACGGCCCGCCCGGCACCGGAAAGACCCTGCTGGCCCGCGCGGTCGCGGGCGAGGCGGGCGTGCCGTTCTACTCGATCTCCGGCTCCGACTTCGTCGAGATGTTCGTCGGCGTCGGCGCGTCCCGCGTTCGCGACCTGTTCGAGCAGGCCAAGGCCAACGCTCCGGCGATCATCTTCATCGACGAGATCGACGCCGTCGGCCGGCACCGCGGCGCGGGCCTCGGCGGCGGCCACGACGAGCGCGAGCAGACGCTGAACCAGCTGCTGGTCGAGATGGACGGCTTCGACGTCAAGGGCGGCGTGATCCTGATCGCGGCCACCAACCGGCCCGACATCCTCGACCCCGCACTGCTGCGTCCCGGCCGGTTCGACCGCCAGGTCGTCATCGACCGCCCCGACCTCGAGGGCCGCAAGGGCATCCTGCGCGTCCACGGCCGCGGCAAGCCGTTCTCGCCGGACGTCGACCTCGACGTCATCGCGCGGCGCACCCCCGGGTTCACCGGCGCCGACCTGGCGAACGTCATCAACGAGGCGGCGCTGCTGACCGCCCGCCAGGACCAGAAGCTCATCACGATGAACACCCTCGAGGAGTCCATCGACCGCGTGATGGCAGGTCCCGAGCGCAAGAGCCGGGTCATGTCCGACCAGGAGAAGAAGATCATCGCCTACCACGAGGGCGGCCACGCCCTGGTGGCGCACGCCCTGCCGAACTCCGACCCGGTGCACAAGATCACCATCTTGTCCCGCGGCCGGGCGCTGGGCTACACGATGACCCTTCCCATGGAGGACAAGTTCCTCGCCACGCGGTCCGAGATGCTCGACCAACTGGCCATGCTGCTCGGCGGGCGCACCGCCGAAGAGCTCGTCTTCCACGAGCCGACGACCGGCGCGGCCAACGACATCGAGAAGGCCACCACGATCGCGCGGCGCATGGTCACCGAGTACGGCATGAGCGAGCACCTCGGCGCCCGCAAGTTCGGCACCGGCAACAGCGAGGTCTTCCTCGGCCGCGACATGGGCCACGAGCGCGACTACTCCGAGAAGATCGCCTCCACGATCGACGAAGAGGTCCGTCGTCTCATCGAGGCCGGGCACGACCAGGCGTGGGAGATCCTCGTCCAGTACCGCGACGTGCTGGACAACCTCGTGCTGGAGCTCATGGAGAAGGAGACCCTGTCCCGCCAGCAGGTCCTTGAGATCTTCGCTCCGGTGGTCGTGCGCGAGAAGCGGCCCTCCTACTCCGGGTACGGCAAGCGGCTCCCCTCCGACCGTCCGCCCATCCTGACCCCCAAGGAGATCGCGGGTAACGGCAACGGCGCGGCGCTCCCGGCCGGCAGCCAGGCCGTCCCGGGGTCCGGTCTGACCAACGACCACCACCTTCCGGCGCCCAAGGACGAGGCCTGACGGGTGTCGGTCAAACTGCTCAAGGTCGACTCGGCCCGGATCGAGAGGGCCGTTCGCGAGATCCTGCTCGCGATCGGTGAAGATCCGGACCGAGACGGCCTGCTCGACACCCCCTCCCGGGTCGCCCGCGCCTACGCCGAGCAGTTCGCCGGGCTGGGGCAGAGCCCCGAAGAGGTGCTCACCACCGTCTTCGACGCCGACCACGACGAGATGGTCCTGGTGAAGGACATCGAGGTGTTCTCCACCTGCGAGCACCACCTGGTCCCCTTCCACGGCGTCGCCCACGTCGGCTACATACCGAACGAGAAGGGCCAGATCACCGGCCTGTCCAAGCTCGCGAGGCTCGTCGACGTCTACGCCCGGCGGCCTCAGGTGCAAGAGCGCATGACCTCGCAGATCGCCGACGCGCTGATGGCGGTGCTCGCTCCGCGCGGCGTCATCGTCGTCATCGAGGCCGAGCACCTGTGCATGACGATGCGGGGTGTGCGCAAGCCGGGCGCCAAGACCATCACCTCGGCGGTGCGCGGCGACTTCCGCGAGAGCGACAAGACCCGCGCCGAGGCCATGGCCCTCATCCTCGGCCGCCGCTAGCAGGGCTTTCGGCTTCCGCTCCTGCGAGAGGGACATCTCGGGCGCGTCCGTGCCGGGTCGATTCGTTATCCACAAGCCGGACCCATGGCGCAGATCGTTACCGTGGAGCACCTAGGCTTGACGCCATGACCACATGGAAGGTGCCGGGGTTGCCCCGAGAGGGGCGCTGTCTGGTCATGGGCGTGGTCAACGTCACCCCTGACTCCTTCTCCGACGGCGGCGAGTGGTTCGACCCCGACGTCGCGGTGAGCCACGGCCTCGACCTCGTCGCGCAGGGGGCCGACATCGTCGACGTGGGTGGCGAGTCCACACGTCCGGGCGCCGCCCGGGTCTCCCTCGACGAGGAGCTGCGCCGGGTCGAGCCGGTCATTCGCGCCCTCGCCCGGCAGGGGGTCACGGTCAGCGTCGACACCATGCGCGCCGAGGTCGCCGAGGCCGCCGTGCGGGCCGGCGCCGCCCTGGTCAACGACGTCAGCGGCGGCCTGGCCGATCCCGAGATGCCCCGTGTGGTGGCGGCGGCCGGCGTCCCCTACGTCGTGATGCACTGGCGCGGCCACAGCCACGAGATGGAGGGCAGGGCCGCCTACTCCGACGTGGTGACCGAGGTGATCGAAGAGCTCCGCAAGAGGGTCGACTCCGTCCTCGCCGAGGGCGTCGCCGAGCGGCAGATCGTCGTCGACCCCGGGCTCGGCTTCGCCAAGCGGCCCGAGCACAACTGGCCGTTGCTCGCCGCCATCGGCAGGCTCAACGAACTGGGCTACCCGGTCATCGTCGGAGCGTCGCGCAAGCGTTTCCTCGGCCGCCTGCTCGCCGATCCCGACGGCACGCCGAGGCCGTTCGCCCGGTCGGACGACGCCACGCTCGCCGTCACCGCACTGGCGGCCCACGCCGGCGCGTGGTGCGTGCGGGTCCACCAGGTGCGGCCCAACGCCGACGCCGTCCGTGTCGCGGCCGCCTGGCAGGGCGGCGAGGGGGTTCGATGAGCACGACCCACGCTGAGATCGAGAAGCTCAACGAGGCGTTCTACACCGCCATCGAGGGCGGCGACCTCGACCGCATGACCGAGATCTGGGCAGAGGACGACGATGACCGGGTGGCGATGTGCGTCCACCCCGGCTGGCCCATGCTCACCGGGCGTGCCGAGGTGCTGCGCGCATGGGCCCTGATCATGGCCAACACGCCCTACATCCAGTTCGTGCTGACCGACGTGCGCACCACCGTGATCGGCGATGTCGCGGTGGTCACCTGCGCCGAGAACATCCTGACCGCCGCCGACACCGAGGATGCCACCTTCGCCGCGGGCCGGGTGGTCGCGACCAACACCTTCGTCCGCACCGGTGGCGGCTGGCGGCTCTGGTTCCACCACGGGTCCCCGGTCCTCCAGAGTGACGGTGACGAGGAAGAGACCGACGAGTGACCTCCCCTCCGGGTGGCGCCGTTCCCCGTCCGGCCGAGGCCCCGGCCTTCCCGGCCGCCGGGGTGGCGCTTCGGGGGAGGTGTCCGGGCCCGGTGTCGGGGAAGGGCTCCGGCGATGCGGGTCCGGGTTCGGCCGCTCCGGTGAGGCTCCGGGCGTGTGCGGCCGGTACGAGTTAGGGGGATGATCACCGTGGACAGCGTGAGCCTGGTGGGCCTGCGGGCGCGGGGCAGGCATGGGTGCCTGCCGGCCGAGCGCGAGCTGGGCCAGGAGTTCGTGGTGGACGTCACCCTCCATCTCGACACGGCTCCGGCCGCCGCGGGCGACGATCTCGCCAAGACGGTCGACTACGGCGACCTGGCGCTCCGGCTGGCCGCCATCGTCGAGGGGGAGCCGGTGAACCTCATCGAGACGCTGGCGCATCGCCTGGCCGATGCCTGCCTCGCCGGTGAGCTGGTCGAGGAAGCCGAGGTCAAGGTGCACAAACCCGCCGCGCCCATCCCGCTTCCGTTCGACGACGTGGTGGTGACGGTCACAAGGAGGCGGGCATGAAGGTCGTTCTGGCGCTCGGCAGCAACATCGGACGCCGCTTCGAGACGCTGCAAGGCGCGGTGGACGCGCTGTTCGACGCGCCCGGGCTCGATTTCGTGGCGGTGTCCCCGGTGTACGAGACCGACCCCGTGGGGGGCCCGCCCGACCAGCGTCCATATCTGAACGCCGTCGTGATCGGGACCACCATGACGCTCGGTCCGCGCGCCATCCTCGAGCGCGCCCTCGGCGTCGAGACGGCGTTCGGGCGGGTGCGCACCGAGCCGTGGGGGCCGCGCACCCTCGACGTCGACCTGATCATGGTGGGTGATCTGCTGTCGGGCGATCCCGAGCTCACGCTTCCGCATCCGCTCGCGCACGAGCGCGCGTTCGTGCTGGTCCCGTGGTCGCAGGCCGATCCCGGCGCGGTTCTTCCCGGGCGGGGGTCGGTGGCGGGGTTGCTCGCCGACCTCGACCAGAAGGGCGTGCGGCTCCGCCCCGACCTGGCGCTGCAGCCACCCGGCTGACCTCCGCGGTCGCGGGCCGCCCCGGTCCTGGCGCGCGCCACCGGCCGGCCGCACGCGGTCAGGCGGACCGGCGGGCACGCGAGCCGGACGTGTTCAGGCGGACCGGACGTGTTCAGGCGGACCGGACGTGTTCAGGCGAGTAGGCGGACGCGAGGTCAGGCGGGCACGGGGTCAGCGGGTACGGGATCAGCGGGCACTCGGGGGGCGGGCCGGACGTTGTCCGCATGGTGCAGGGTTGTCATGGGCAAAGGTCGTGGCCTGCTTTCGAGCCGGCCGGGCGATGACGACGGGCCTTCCGGCGCGACGGATGCCGGGCCGCCCAGAAGAACGAGGAGGATCGCGTGAGACCGAGCCGACCCGGCGTGCTCGTGCTGCTGGTGGTCGCTTTCGCGGTCGTGACGTGGGGCCTGTTGCAGAAGGTCTACTCCGACCTGCCGACCGTTCCGTGGACCGCGATCCCGACCGTGCTCCTGCTGGCGCTCGGCGAGGCGTACAGCGGGTGGATGACCCGCGCGCGCATCGAGCGCAGGCCCGGCACCAAGCCGGTGGAGCCGCTGGCGGTGGCCCGGCTGGCGGCCCTGGCCCAGGCGACGGCGTACGTCGGCGCGGCCCTCGCCGGGGTGTTCGCCGGCTTCGTCGTCCACGTCCTGCAGCTTCTGGACCAGGACACGCCACGGCGCGACTTCTTCCTGGCCGGCGGGTCGCTGGTCGCCTGCGTGATCCTCATCTGCGCGGCCCTTTACCTGGAGCACTGCTGCAAGGTGCCGAGGAAGCCGGGCGACGACGTCCGTGCCTGACATGGCCTTCCGTCGTCCACTCGCCCTGTGGGACGTGTGAGGTGAGGGCGTGACGCGACGAGGCGGGCCCGGCCTAGGCCGGGCCCGCCTCGTGCGGAGCCACCCTGAATCCCTGTCCCTTCACGCACCTTCCTTCTGCACCAGGCGCGGGCGGTTAAACGCATCCGCCGCGAAACTCGCCGTAAGCGCAGGTCAGACGGGGGTGATCACTTGTCGACGTCGCCGACGACGAAGAACATCGAGCCGAGGATGGCCACCATGTCGGCGATCAGGTGCCCGGGCAGCATCTCTCTGAGCACCTGGACGTTGTTGTACGACGCGCTGCGCAGCTTGAGCCGCCACGGGGTCTTCTCACCCCGGGACACCAGGTAGTAGCCGTTGAGGCCGAGGGGATTCTCGGTCCAGGCGTAGGTGTGGCCCTCGGGGACCTTGAGCACCTTGGGCAGCCGCTGGTTGATCGGGCCAGGCGGCAGCGAGCGCAGCCGTTCGGCGCACGCGTCGGCCAGTTCGAGCGACACCTTCACCTGGTCGAGCAGCACCTCGAACCGGGAGTGGCAGTCGCCGGCGGTGCGGGTGACGACCTTGACCGGCAGTTCGCCGTAGGCCAGGTACGGCTCGTCGCGGCGCAGGTCGAGGTCCACGCCCGAGGCGCGAGCGATCGGGCCGCTGACGCCGTACTGCAAGATCGTCTCGCGGTCGAGCACCCCGACGCCGCGCGTGCGGGCGAGGAAGATCTCGTTGCCGTTGATGAGGCGCTCGATGTCGGGCAGGCGCCTGCGCACGTCGCCGACCGCCCGCGAAACACGGTCGAGCCAGCCCGACGGCAGGTCCTCCTTCAGCCCGCCGACCCGGTTGAACATGTAGTGCATGCGCCCGCCGGAGATCTCCTCCATCACCGCCTGCAACGTCTCGCGCTCGCGGAAGGCGTAGAACACCGGCGTGATGGCGCCGAGCTCCAGCGGATAGGAGCCGAGGAACATCAGGTGGCTGAGCACGCGGTTCAGCTCGGCGAGCAGCGTGCGGGCCCACACGGCCCGCACGGGGACCTCCATGCCGAGCATGCGCTCGACCGCGAGCACCACGCCGAGCTCGTTGGCGAACGCCGAGAGCCAGTCGTGCCGGTTGGCCAGCACGATGATCTGCCGGTAGTCGCGGACCTCGAAGAGCTTCTCGGCGCCCCGGTGCATGTACCCGATGATCGGCTCGGCCGAGGCGATGCGCTCGCCGTCCACGCTCAGCCGCAGGCGCAGGACGCCGTGGGTCGAGGGGTGCTGTGGCCCGATGTTGAGGATCATGTCCTCGGTGGCGAGCTCTTTGGCGCCGACCCCGACCGCGACGATCCGCTCCGTGCCCGCGGCTCCGGTGCCGGTTCGACCCGCTGCGCGAACTTCGGGAACTCCGCGAGGTTCGGTCATAGGACCCATGCTGTCACGTCAGCGGCGGGAGACAAGATCTGAGAGGGCGCCGACCAGGCGGCGCACGTGCTCCTCGGTCGTGCCGACGCCGAAGGAGGCGCGGACGGCGCCGGTCGTGCCGTCCGCGCAGTCGCCGTCGGCGGACCGGCCCACCGCGTCCAGCAGGTGCCGGACGAAGGGGTGGGCGCAGAACTTGCCGTCCCGCACGCCGATGCCGTACTCGAAGGACAGCGCCTCGGCGACCTCGCGGGCCGTCCAGCCGTCGACGACGAAGGAGACGATGCCGACGCGCGGATGCCCCGGTCCCCACAGCGACAGCTCGTGCACGCCCTCGATGCCGGCGAGGCCGTCGCGCAGCAGGGTGAGCAGGCGCTCCTCCTCCCTGACCAGCGGCGTCCAGCCGGTGGCCGACAGGGCGTCGCAGGCGGCGGCGAGCGCGATGGCGCCGAGGACGTTCGGCGTGCCCGCCTCGTGCCGCTGCTCGGGGTCGGCGCTCCACTCGGTCGAAAGCGGAGCACCCTGCCCCGTGCCGCCGGTGACGGCCTTGGAGGCGCCGCCGCCGCGCAGGTACGGCTCGGCGCCGGCGAGCCAGTCGGCGCGGCCCACCAGGGCGCCGGCGCCGAACGGCGCGTACAGCTTGTGGCCGGAGAAGGCCACGTAGTCCAGGTCGAGGGCGGTCAGGTTGAGGCGGCGGTGCGGGACGAGCTGGGCCGCGTCCACCAGGATGCGCGCGCCGTGCCGGTGGGCGATGTGCGCGAGGGCGGCGATCGGCCACAGCTCGCCGGTGACGTTGGAGGCCGCGGTGACGACCAGGAGCGCGGGCCCGTCGATGGCGGCGAGGGCCTCGTCGGCCGCCCGCACGGCCTCGCCCGGGAACGCGGGCGGCGCGAGCCGCACGGCCTTGCGCCAGGGGAGCAGGGAGGCGTGGTGCTCGCTTTCGAAGACCACGACGGTGGTGCCGTCCGGCAGGCAGCCGGCCAGCAGGTTCGCGGCGTCGGTGGTGTTGCGGGTGAACACGACGGCGTCCCCCGGGCGGGCGCCGACGAAGGCGCGCACGGTGTGCCGGGCCTGCTCGTAGCGGGCCGTGGTGAGCTGGGAGGCGTACCCGGCGCCCCGGTGCACGCTGGAATAGGCCGGGAGCGCGGCGGCGACTGCGGCGTTCACCGGCGCCAGACAGGGCGCGCTGGCGGCGTAGTCCAGGTTCGCGTACGGCAGGAGCCGACCGCCCTTGACCGGGACCTTCAGGTCGGCCCCGAGCACCGCCGGGATGGCGGGCGAGGCGTCGGCGAGCAGCGGGGACGTGCCGGGAACGGCGGGGGAGGAGCTCTTCAGGATGGTGAGAGCGGACAACGCCGGCCTCCTAAGGTCATGGGACCCCGGTCACGGCGTTGGAATGACGGAGCCCGCGCTTGCCCGGCACACCTCGTGCCGGACCTGGTCTTCACCCGGGGCACCCCGCCGCGAGCGCGAGGGTTGCCGGCCAGCGAGCCGGGGCTTGACGCTGGCACTCATGACCTACCGGGACTATAACCCGGACCCCCCGCGTCTCCGCAACCTCTCGAGGTGCGGCGTGACGCGTCGCACACCGCGAACTTTGGCAGGCCCTCGCGCGTTGAAGGGGGACGGACTCCTCCGGCAGGGGCCGTGACGTGACGGACGCCCGGCCTGAGGAGGCGCGATGGACTGGCTGCTGAACCCAGAGATATGGATCGGGTTCCTGACCCTGGTCGCGCTCGAGATCGTGCTGGGGATCGACAACATCATCTTCATCTCGATCTTGGCGGGGAAGCTGCCGCCGGAGCGCCGTGACCTGGCGCGCAAGCTGGGGCTGGCGCTGGCGATGCTGAGCCGCCTGGCGCTGCTGCTCGCGCTGTCGTGGGTGGTGCGGCTGACCGAGCCGCTGTTCGCGGTGCTCGGGCACGAGTTGTCAGGACGAGATCTGATCCTGATCTTCGGCGGGCTGTTCCTGCTGGGCAAGAGCGCCTTCGAGATCGGCGACAGCCTGGAGGGCGCCTCGGGCCACTCCGGCGGGCGGGTGGCGGCCTCGTTCACGTCGGTGCTCGTGCAGATCATGCTGCTGGACGTGGTGTTCTCCCTGGATTCGGTCATCACGGCCGTGGGCATGGTCGACGAGATCGGCGTCATGATCGCCGCCGTGGTCGTGTCAGTGGTGATCATGCTGTTCGCGTCCGGGCCGATCAGCTCGTTCGTCGAGAAACACCCGAGCATCAAGATGCTGGCGCTGTCGTTCCTGCTGCTCATCGGCGTCGTGCTGATCGCCGAGGGCTTCGAGCAGCACATCTCCAAGGGCTACATCTACTTCGCGATGGCCTTCTCGCTGGTCGTCGAGCTGCTCAACATCCGCGCGCGCAAGAGGGCCGGCGCCTCGCGGCCGGTGGAGCTGCGCGACCGGTACGTCGAGGATGCTCCGGAGACCCCCGCGCCGCCGCCGGCGCACTCTGCCGCGAACACTCCCGGACCGTCGTCCGCCACGTCCTCCGCCACGTCGTCCAGTACGTCGTCCGTCACGTCCTCCGAGTCGGATCCCTCACCGACGCCGTGAGTCCGGACGAGGGAGACCGGCGCGATATCCCACTTACCATTGGATTGTGCGATTTGATCCATGGAATCCCGAGTTCGCCGCGCATCCGTACGACGTCTACCGCCGGCTGAGGGACACCGAGCCGGTCAGCTTCTTCGAGCCGACCGGCCAGTGGCTCGTGGCCCGGCACCGGGACGTCAACGCGGCGCTGCGGGACCGCAGGCTGGGCCGGTCCTACCTGCACGTGGCCTCGCACGAGGAGTTCGGCAGGCAGCCGGAACCGGATTTCCAGGAGCCGTTCTGGCGGGTGAGCCGCGCCGCGATGCTGGACGTGGAGCCGCCCGTGCACACCCGGCTGCGCCGGCTGGTCTCCAAGGCGTTCACCCCGCGCATGGTCGAGGAACTGCGCCCGAGGGTGCGCCGCGTCGCCGGGGAGCTGGTGGACGGCTTCGTCGAGCGCGGGGGCGGCGACCTGATCGCCGAGGTGGCCGAGCCGCTGCCGGTGACGGTCATCGCCGAGATGCTCGGCGTGCCCGAATCCGACCGGCACCTGCTTCGCCCCTGGTCGGCCGGCATGTGCGGGATGTACGAGCTCGCGCCGTCGGTCGAGGCGCAGCACACGGCGGTTCGCGCCGCGTCGGAGTTCGCGGACTACCTGCGCGCGCTGGCCGCCGAACGCCGCGCCCGCCCGGGGGACGATCTGATCAGCGCGCTCGCCCAGGTGGTGGACGAGGGCGACAGGCTCACCGTCGACGAGCTCGTCGGCACCTGCATCCTGCTCCTCAACGCCGGGCACGAGGCCACGGTGAACGTCACCGGCAACGGCTGGTGGGCGCTGCTGCGCAACCCCGGCGAGCTTGAGCGGCTGCGGGGCGACCTGTCGCTGCTGCCCACCGCCGTCGAGGAGCTGATGCGCTGGGACACTCCGCTGCAGCTGTTCGAGCGCTGGGTGCTCGAGGACGTCACCATCGGCGGGGTGGACATCCCGAAGGGCGTCGAGGTGGCCCTGCTTTTCGGCTCGGCCAACCGGGACCCGGAGGCGTTCGAGGACCCCGACCGGCTGGACGTCGGCCGCAAGGACAACCCGCACATCTCGTTCGGAGCGGGCATCCACTTCTGCCTGGGCGCCCCTCTGGCGCGCGTCGAGCTGGCGGAGTCTTTCGGCGCGCTGCTCAGGGCCGCCCGCAAGATCGAGCTCGTCGAGGAACCGGTGTGGAAGCCGAACTACGTCATCCGCGGCCTCGAAGCGCTGAAGATCTCCACCGGCTGACCGGACGGCCCGCGCGAGGGGGCGTCAGCGCTTCCATTGGGTGAGCCAGCCGAAGCCGCCGAGCCCGTCGGGGTCGATCAGCTCGGCCTCCTCGGAGGCGCGCGCGAGGGCGCGGAGATAGCCGCCCGGATCGGTGGCCGCCAGGGCCAGCGGAGGACGGGTGCCTTTGACCCCGAGATCGCGTAAAGCCTGCCGTTGTGTGGTCAAGGCTGTGGATATCGCACCGGCCCGCTCGCCGGCCGCCGCGCACGCGTCCAGCGCCACGTGCGCGGTGATATCGCAGGACCCGTCGGGTATGGCGGGCACGCAGGCCCCGTCACGGTACCCGGTCAGGGTGCCGTAGGGCGGCCGGTTATCCACAGGGTGTGCATAATCGACGGCCACCGCCAGCCCCCGTGCCAGCCTCTCGATGACCGACGCCCACGCCTCGTCGCGAGGACGGCCGATCTCGGCCCGCGCGCCGGTGCGGCGCAGCGGCCACCACCGCCGCAGCCACCGATCGTCGGCCTCGCCCGGCGGGTCGCCGAGCCGCTCTCGACCGGACTCGGGATCGACCAGCACCAGGCGGGGTCCCTCGGGCGTCTGCTCGGCGACGTCCAGCGGGATGTTGTCGAGCCACTCGTTCGCGATCACCAGTCCGGTGATCGTCTCGGGGAGGGCGGGCGACCAGGTGACGCGCTTGTCGAAGTCGTCGGGCGGCGGGGACAGGTCGACGGCCGTGACCCGCAGCCGCTCGGCCAGGCCGGGGCCGACGGTGTCGAGCACCTGGGCGACCAGCGCGCCGTCCCCGGAGCCGACGTCGACCAGGTCGAGCTCGACGGGACGGCCCACCGCCTCCTCCACCGCGCCGAGCAGGCGCAGCACCGCCTGGGCGAACGCGGGTGAGGCGCCGACCGACGTGCGGAAGTGGCCCGACGGGCGCTCGCGGATGTAGAACCCGTCGTCGCCGTAGAGCGCCTGCTGCATGGCCTGCCGCCACGTGACCCACACGACACCGGACGTTACCAATTCCGGTCTTGGCCCATGACCGTCCCCGCTGACAGGCTGTGGACGACCACAGGGCGAGCCGGCCGGGCGCCCGGCACAAGGCGCGGGGCGACCGTTACGCTGGCAGCTGGCCTGATCCGTCGAAGGTGAACGGAAAAGTGATGGAGACAAGCGACCGCCCCGGGCGTCTCGCGGTCGGGGTGCTCGGCGCCGGGCGGGTGGGTTCGGTCCTCGGCACGGCTCTCGCGCAGGCGGGGCACTACGTCGTCGCGGCCTCCGGGGTCTCCGACGCCTCGCGCCGCAGGGCGCTCGACCGCCTCGGCGTGGACATCTCCGAGCCCGACGAGGTCGTCCGCGTCGCCGATCTGGTGCTGCTGACCGTGCCCGACGACGCCCTGCCCGGCCTGGTCGCGGGCCTCGCCGCGACCGGGGCCGGCCTGCGGGGCAAGATGCTCGTGCACACCAGCGGCGCCTACGGCCTGGCCGTGCTCGACGCCGCGACCGCCGCCGGCGCGCTGCCGTTCGCGCTGCACCCGGTGATGACCTTCACCGGCCGGGACGACGACATGCGCCGCGTTGTCGGCTGCTCGTTCGGCGTCACGGCGCCCGAACCGCTCCGCCCGGTGGCCGAGGCCCTGGTGATCGAGATGGGCGGCGAGCCGGTCTGGATCAGCGAGGAGGACCGCGCGCTGTACCACGCCGCTCTCGCGGGGGCGGCCAACCACATGGTCACCTTGATCGCCGAGTCGCAGGAGCTGCTGAAGAAGATCGGCGTCGAGCAGCCGGGCCGCATGCTCGGCCCGCTGCTCGGGGCCGCGCTGGACAACGCGCTGCGGCTGGGGCTGGCCGGCCTGACCGGGCCGGTCGTGCGCGGCGACGCCGCCACCGTGCGCAAGCACGTGGACGCGCTCATCCTGGCCGCGCCCGAGGCGGCCGACGCCTACGTGGCCCTCGCGCGGCTCACCGCCGACCGCGCGCTGGCCGCCGGCCTGCTCAAGCCCGAGGCGGCCGAACGCCTGCTCGACGCCCTGGGAGGCAACACATGGACGTGATCGTCGCCGGAGACCGCGCCGAGCTGCTCGCGGCGCGCGCCGCGCTGGGCGTGGGCGGGGCGTCCGGCGGGAGTCAGGCCGGCGGGGGCACGCTGGCGCTGGTCCCGACCATGGGGGCGCTGCACGAGGGGCACCGCTCGCTGATCCGCCTGGCTCGCGAGCGCGCCGACCACGTGGCGGTCAGCGTCTTCGTCAACCCGCTGCAGTTCGGCCCGCACGAGGACTTCTCGCGTTACCCGCGCACCTTCGACGCCGATCTCGCGGTGTGCGCCGCCGAGGGGGCCGGCCTGGTCTTCGCTCCGGCGGCCGGCCAGATGTACCTGCCCGACCGCCAGGTCGGCGTCTCCTCCGGTCAGATGGGCACGGTCGCCGAGGGAGCCTTCAGGCCCGGCCACTTCGACGGCGTGCTCACCATCGTGCTCAAGCTCTTCAACCTGGTCCAGCCGGACGTCGCGGTCTTCGGGCAGAAGGACGCCCAGCAGCTGGCGATGATCCGGCGGATGGTCGCCGACCTCGACGTGCCGGTCACCATCGTGGGGGCTCCCACGGTGCGCGAGCCGGACGGGCTGGCGCTGTCCAGCCGCAACCGCTATCTGTCGCCGGCCGACCGGGTCACGGCCCTGGCGCTGTCGGCCGCGCTTCGCGAGGGCGCCCGCCACACCCGGCCGAAGGACATCCTGCACGCCGCCCACGCCGTGCTGGACGAGGCCGCCCGCGCCGATCCGCCGCTGCTGCTGGACTATCTGAGCCTGGTCGACCCGGCCACGTTCACCGCCGTGGCCGACGATCACCGCGGCGAGGCCGTCCTCGCGGTCGCCGCCAAAGTGGGCGCCACCCGGCTGATCGACAACGCCGTTCTGACCCTGTCCTCCTGAGCGCGGCGGGGCAGGTGGCGGGTGGGCCCCGCGTGGCGGGGACACATGGGAATGCTTTATCGTCATATTGACGAAATAAGGGAGCCCCCATGACCCATCCGCCTATTCCCCGCCGGCTGGCCGCGCCCGAGCCGGGCTGGACCGTCACCGCCGATGTCGTCGTCGTCGGCTCGGGCATCGCCGGACTCACCGTGGCGCTCCGGTACGCCGAACTGGCGCCCGACGCCCGCGTGCTCGTCGTCACCAAGGACGTGCTGTCGGCCGGGTCCACCCAGTGGGCGCAGGGCGGCATCGCCGCCGTCCTGGACCCCGCCGACTCCTGGCCCGAGCACCTCAGCGACACGCTCATCGCCGGTGTGGGGCTGTGCGACGTCCGGGCCGTGCAGGCGCTGGTGACAGAGGGGCCGGGCGCGCTGCGGCGGCTGATGGCGCATGGGGCCCGTTTCGACCGGCAGCCCGACGGCGGCCTCCAGCTCACCAGGGAGGGCGGCCACCGCCGCGACCGCATCGTCCACGCCGGCGGTGACGCCACGGGCGCCGAGGTCCAGCGCGCGCTGGTCGAGGCCGTCCGCGGCGGCGCCTCCGCGGGTGGCCGCATCGAGATCATCGAGCACGCGCTGGTGCTCGACCTGCTCAAGGACGCCTCCGGCGCCACGTGCGGCGTCACGCTGCACGTCATGGGCGAGGGCGCGAGGGACGGCGTGGGCGCGGTGCGCGCGGGCGCGGTCGTGCTCGCCACCGGAGGCATGGGCCAGGTGTACGCCGCCACGACCAACCCGCTGGTCTCCACCGGCGACGGGGTGGCCCTGGCGCTACGCGCGGGGGCCGTCGTGCGCGACCTTGAGTTCGTCCAGTTCCACCCGACCGTCCTTTGGCTCGGCGAGGGATCGACCGGCCAGCAGCCGCTCATCTCGGAGGCGGTGCGCGGCGAGGGCGCCGTCCTGCTCGACGAGGCCGGCGAGCGCTTCATGGTGGAGGTGCACGAGCTGGCCGAACTGGCGCCCCGCGACGTGGTCGCCAAGGCGATCATGCGCCGGATGCTGGAGAGCGGCGCGAGCCACGTGCGCCTTGACGCCCGCCACTTCGGCGAGGACAAGTGGCGCGCCCGCTTCCCGACGATCTACGCGGTGTGCCTGGAACACGGCATCGACCCGGCGCGCGAGCCCATCCCCGTCGCGCCCGCCGCGCACTACGCCAGCGGCGGCGTCCGCACCGACCTGCGCGGGCGGGCCAGCGTCCCGGGCCTGTACGCCTGCGGCGAGGCGGCCTGCACGGGGGTGCACGGCGCCAACCGGCTCGCCTCCAACTCCCTGCTGGAAGGGCTGGTCTTCGCCGAGCGCATCGCGGCCGACCTCGCCGCCCGGCCGCGGACCGCCCCGGGCGAGCCGGTCGACGACGGCCGCGCCGCCGGGCTGGTGGACCCCCGGGTGCGGCCGCGCGTGCAGGCTCGCATGAGCACGGGCGCGGGGGTGCTGCGCAGCGGCAGGAGCCTCGCCGAGGTGGGCCACGGCCTGCTGGACGCCCGCTGGACCCCGGTGGCGGTCGAGCGGTGCACCGAGGCGTGGGAGGCCACGAACCTGCTCACCGTGGCGAGCGCCGTGGTGGCGGCGGCCCGGGCCCGCGAGGAGACGCGCGGGTCCCACTGGCGGGAGGACTTCCCGGAACGCAACGACGCCTGGTGGCTGGGGCACCTTGACATGACCCTGGCCGAGGAGGGACTGACCATGGCCTACACCAAGCACGACGACGATCGGGCGGCCGGTCTGCCGCACCAGCTCGAGGCCGAGCTGGCGGAGGCGGGCCTGGACCCGGCGGCGGTCATGACCCTGATCGGCACCGCCCTCGCCGAGGACGTCACCGAGCAGGGCGACGTCACGACGATCGCCACCGTGCCCGCCGACCAGGCGGCGGCGGCGGACCTCGTGGCCCGCGCCGACGGCGTGGTCGCCGGGCTCGCGGTCGCCCAGGCGGTGTTCCACGCTTCCTCAGGCGGTCGCCTGACCGTGGAGCGCCATGCCAAGGACGGCGAGCGCGTCTCCCGCGGCGACGTGCTGATGACGGTCGTCGGACCTGTACGCGACGTGCTCACCGCAGAGCGCACGGTGCTCAATCTGCTCACCCACCTGTCCGGCATCGCCACGCTGACGCACCGGTGGGTCGAGGCGGTGAGCGGCACCGGGGCCCGGGTCCGCGACAGCCGCAAGACCCTTCCTGGTCTGCGGACGCTGGAGAAGTACGCCGTGCGGTGCGGTGGCGGGGTCAATCATCGGATGTCCCTGTCGGACGCCGCCTTGATCAAGGACAATCACGTAGTGGCGGCGGGCGGGGTCGCCGAGGCGTTCCGGGCGGTACGACAGGCCTACCCGGAGCTGCCGATCGAGGTGGAGGTCGACCGCATCGACCAGATCGAGCCGGTGCTCGCGGAGGGGGCGGAGGAGATCCTGCTGGACAACTTCACCGTCGAGGATCTCGGTCGCGCGGTGGCCCTGGTGGGCGGCAGGGCGCGGCTGGAGTCCAGCGGAGGACTCCACCTGGAATCCGCCCGTGAGGTGGCCGAAACCGGTGTTGACTACCTTGCTGTGGGGTCGCTGACCCACTCGGCGCCCGCACTCGACATCGCTTTGGACCTTCGGGGGGCTTGATGCTGCTCACGATCGACGTCGGCAACACTCACACGGTGCTCGGCCTGTTCGAAGGCGAGGAGGTCATCGAGCACTGGCGCCTCGCCACCGACGCGAGGCGCACCGCCGACGAGATCGCGGTCGTCCTGCAGGGGCTGCTCGGCCAGAGCCCTCTGCTCAAGGACGCTGACATCGGCGGCATCGCCATCTGCTCGACGGTCCCCTCCGTTCTGAACGAGATGCGTGAGATGTGCCGGCGCTACTACGGCGACGTGACCGCCGTGATCGTGGAGCCCGGGGTGCGCACCGGGGTGCCGGTGCGCATGGACAACCCCAAGGAGCTCGGCAGCGACCGCGTCGTCAACGCGCTCGCCGCCGTCACGCTCTACGGGGGGCCGTGCATCATCGTCGACTTCGGCACCGCGACGTCGTTCGACGCGGTGTCGGCCAAGGGCGAGTACATCGGGGCGGTCACCGCCCCGGGCATCGAGATCTCGGTGGACGCCCTGGCGGCGGCGGGAGCCCAGCTCCACAAGGTCGAGCTGGTGCGCCCTCGCTCGGTGATCGCCAAGAACACCGTCGAGGCGCTGCAGGCGGGCATCATCTACGGCTTCGCCGGCCAGGTTGACGGCATCGTCGAGCGCATGGCGCCCGAGCTCGCGGCCGACCCGGACGACGTGACCGTCGTGGCCACCGGTTCGATGGCCTCTCTGGTGGTGAACGAGGCGCGCTCGATCGACGTGCACGAGCCCTGGCTGACGCTCATCGGGCTGCGGCTGATCTACGGCCGCAACACCGCCTGAGCCCCGGCCGCCGACCGCCCATAGCGGGCCGGCATCGCCGGCGGATGTCACGCCGGCCGTGCCGGCGCGGGTCGACGACGAGTGCGCCGCCGGGCCGCGGCCTCCAGCCGGCCACGCCGGCGATCAGGCGGCGGGCGGAGATCCATATCGAGGGCGTGCGGGCGGCGCGTGCCGAATAGGACGCGGTGCGGTGATCCGCTGCGGCAAATCCCGTGTGGCCATCGTGTTACGTCGGTGGCCGTGACCGGCGGGAAAAGGTCAGAAACGCCCGAAGGTTTCGCGGGTCGAATTCGCCGTATAGGGCGCCGGCCGTATATCCCCGAGCCAGGCGTCCCGGTGGGCGGCTCCGCCGAACCCGGCCTCCACCAGCACCGCGGCGGCCTCTCGTCGCGGGTGGTGCGCCGGCTTCCATGATCATCGCCGCTATCATCCCGGACCGGTAGGTTCGGGAGCATGTCACGAGTAGTTCACATATGCACTGGTATGTCAATCACAAACGTCATGGGTATGGAGGTCAGTGCTTGACGACCTTTCAACGCGGCGTTTAACGTTCCTGACGGGCGGGCCGAAGCATTCAGTATGTTGCCGAGTTCGTCGTGGGGGAGGACACCCGATGGCGTATCCGGATCTGGTTTCCCGAGGGAATGACATTCCTTCGGGATCAGACGGTGTTGGACTGAGCGACGATGATCTTCTATTGCTCGCCGAACTGGCCAAGGGCGTGACCGTCGACAGGGTCGGGCGGCGGCTCGACGTGAGCGGCCGCACCGTGCGACGCCGCCTGCGCGGCATCTGCGACCGCATAGGCGTGGCCACCGCCATCGAGGCCGTGGCCTGGGCGGCGCGGCGGCGCCTCATCTGACGCGCGCCGGGCGGCCCGATCCTCCGGCTGTGCCGGCGCGGGCGGCGCCGATTCATCCGGCCCGGGTGGCAGGCGGCGCCACCACCTCCGACCCGGGCGGCGCGGCGGCGCCGCCCGTCCGCCGCGTGCGCATCGCCCGCACGCGGCATCCGGCATGCGCCCGGTACGCCGTCCCGGCTCGGGGCCGCGGTCCGGCGCAGGTCCGCGGTCCGGCTCAGGCCCGCGGCCCGGCCGCGACCTGGCGCACTAGTCGGCGATGCGCACTCCACCCGCGAACGGGCGGTTGCCCAATGGGACCACCCGGACGACGTCACCGGTGCGCGGGGCGTGCACCATCATGCCGCCGCCGATGTAGATGCCGACGTGGTGCAGGTCGTTGTAGAAGAAGACCAGGTCGCCGGGGCGCAGTTCCTCCCGGGACACGTGCGTGCCCGCGGTCCACTGGTCGCCGGTGTAGTGCGGCAGGCTGATGCCGACCTTCTGGTAGGCCCACATGACCAGGCCGGAGCAGTCGAAGGTGCGCGGCCCCGCCGCGCCCCAGACGTACGGCTTGAGCTGCTGGGTCAGCGCCCACTTGGCGGCCTGGGCCGCCTTGCCCTCGCCCGGGATCGGAATGTCGATCTTCGTGGCCCTGCCGAACGTCTGGCCCGCCTGGGACAGCGCGCGCTTGAACAGGCTGCTCTCGGTCCTGGCGACCAGGCCGCGGATCTTGTCGCGGTGCGAGGCGAGGTCGGTGACGAGCTTCTTCACCTCGGCCTCGCGGGCCTTGGCGCCGGCCTTGGCGCGCTCGGCGTTCGCCATCGCCTTGCTGATCTGGGCGACCTCCTCACCCTGCTGCAACTGCAGGGCATAGGTCGTGGCCACGCGGTCGAGGTAGGCGTCGGGGTCGGCGGTCATGGCCAGGTTGAAAGGCGAGCCGAGACCGCCCGTCATGTAGGCGTCCTGGGCGTACATGCCGGCCTTGGCGCGCTTGGCCTCGAGGTCGGCCTCGCTCTTGACGAGGGTCTTCTTGGCCAGTTCGGCCGACCGCTGCGCCTGCTTGAGCCGTTCCTTCTGGCCGTTGTACTGCTCGGTGAGCGACTCGATCTGGTTGTAGAGGTGCTCGACCTGGTTCTTGAGATCGTTGAGGCTGGGCTTGGGCTCGGCCGTCGCGGCCACCAGGGGCGAGCCGAACGTGAGCGCCATCAGCGCCGTGGTGACCAGCGCGATGCGGCGTGGAAGGCGCCAGGACGCCGTCGGGGCGCCGCCGAACCGGGCACGGAGGCCGCGTTCTCGTGCGCGGGCGTGTCTTCCCGCGCTCATTCCAGGCGTGCGCCTAGGCTGCACCAACAAGCTCCTTCCCAAGGCCGCCTACCGGGTTAGCTGACGGGTTCGGGCCGGAGCAGCCCTACCGAGAACGTGACCATGGAGGATCGCGATGCCTCCTTCTCGGATTCACCCCAGGGGTGGTGGGGGCGCGGGGGTTTCCCCGTCTCCCACCTTTGGGTCCCCGGTTTCCCGCCGCTCGGACGAGGTGGGAATTAGGCGGTGCGGCCACCGCGGAGCGATGACCGACATTGACGCTGGACACTAGTGCAGTCCTGGTTCCTGCTCAACCAGAACTGCGAATTCTGTTGAGGTTGCACAACCGGGGTATCACGGAGAGATCACACGCGTGAGCGCCGCGCACCCGCGCCGAGCTGCGGTTACCCGGTGTCCGAGCGCTGATGCCACGGAAATCCGCAGGTCCGGGACCTTGTCGTGTCGCGCGTCGCCGGACCGCCCGGCCGCGCACACCCACTGCGCCCGAAGGGTGACGCTGTGCGATCCCGGCGCAGAGTTGCCAGGTGTTTCGGACAGACCGATATGGCGGAGCGGTGGCGGCGGCGTGCGGTGGCGTCCGCGGGAGGGCCGATACGCTGGCCCCTCATGGAGCAGGCAGCGCAGCGCGTACCGGCCGCAGGCGTGTCCGTCGTGAGGCGGGCCCGCACCTCCGACGTCCGGGTGATCCGGCGACTGGTCGACACCTACTCCGGTGACGGGCCGCGCCTTCTGCGCAAATCGACCGTGACCCTTTACGAGGACGTCCAGGAGTTCTGGGTGGCCGAGCGTGACGGCGCGGTGGTGGGCTGCGGAGCCCTCCATGTGCTCTGGGAGGACCTCGCGGAGATCCGCACGGTCGCCGTCGACGACGCCTGCCGCGGCCTGGGCGTCGGCCACATGATCGTCGCCGCGCTCATCGAGGCCGCCCGCGAACTGGAGGTCCGGCGCGTCTTCTGCCTGACCTTCGAGGTCGCGTTCTTCGCCAGGCACGGTTTCGTCCCGATCCAGGGGACGCCGGTGTCCCCGGAGGTCTACGCCGAGTTGCTGGACTCCTATGACGAGGGCGTCGCCGAGTTCCTCGACCTGGAGCACGTCAAGCCGAACACTCTCGGTAACACGCGCATGTTGCTGCACCTGAGTCCGCGATCTTGACCCTCCCGGTGACGGAATGGAAAGGTGACTGTTGATGCCGCTGTCGCTACCTTGGCAACATCACGGCATGTGCGCCTGACAGAGGACACGTGCGAAGCCGAAGTGAGGTGACACGGTGAGCACCGGACAGCCGCCGTACCCACGCGATGAGCCGGACGACGGTCATTCGTCCTCCGGCTCTCCGCAATATGGGCAGCAGAACCCCCCGGGCATCGATCCGGAGGTGACCGTCGTCCACCGTCCCCAGCCCACCTCCGAGCACGCGGCCCAGCCCCAGCAGGGCTACGGCCAGCAGGGGGCCTACGGGCAGCAGGCAGGGACGGGCTCTTACGGGCAGCCGGGCTCCTACGGTCAGCAGGGCGGGACCGGAGCGTACGGCCAGCCGTCCTATCCTCAGCAGTCCCAGGGGCAGGGCTACGGGCAGCAGCAGTACGGCCAGCAAGGGCAGCAGTCGTACGGCCAGCAGCAGGGGCAGTACGGCCAGCAGCCGCAGTACGGTCAGTACGGGCAGCAGGAGGCCCAGCAGGGCTACGGCCAGCAGGCGGCGCAGCCGCCCTACGGTCAGCAGCAGGGCGCGTACGGCCAGCAGGGCGGCGGCTATGGCCAGCAGCCCTACGGCCAGCAGGGCCAGGCGTACGGCCAGCAGCAGCCCTACGGCCAGCAGGAGGCCCAGCAGGGCTACGGCCAGCAGGCCCAGTACGGCCAGCAGGAGGCCCAGCAGGCGCAGTACGGCCAGCACGCACAGTACGGCCAGCAGGAGGCCCAGCAGGGCTACGGGCAGCAGCAGGGGCAGTACGGCCAGCAGGCGCAGTACGGTCAGCAGGCCGGCTACGACCAGCAGGCCGGCCAGTACGGCCAGGCCCAGTACGCGCAGCAGGCGCCTCCCTATGGGGCCGGCTACGGCCAGCAGGGCTACGGCCAGCCGCAGTACGGCCAGCAGGGGTACGGTCCCGCGGGTTATCAGCAGGCAGGCCCGGCCACCGGCGCGCAGCCCCCCGGCGCACCCGCGCCGCTGGCGGAGTGGTGGCAGCGCCTGGTCGCCCGCCTCGTGGACGTCGTGATCCTCGCCATCCCGTACACGATCATCAATGTCGCGCTGGCCGCGCTCATCATCACCTCGCCGAGCTTCGACCCCACCTCTGGTGCGATCACGCCGGGAGGCGGGGTCTTCCTGGCCGGCCTTCTGACGGCGATCCTGGCCGGGTTGTTCTGGGTCGGGTACGAGTTCTTGATGACCAAGCAGCGCGGCCAGACCGTCGGCAAGATCGTCATGGGCATCAAGATCGTCCCGGTGGACGGCACCACCGAGGGCGGGCTCGGCTCGGACGTCGCGATCAGGCGCGCCGGCGTCCTGTGGGGTCCGGAGCTCGTCGCGTGGATTCCGGTCGTGGGCCTGATCACGTGGGTGTTCTACCTGGTGAACGTCCTGTGGCAGTTCTGGGACAAGCCACTCCAGCAGTGTCTGCACGACAAGGTCGCCAAGACCGTCGTCGTGAAGATCAAGTAAGCGCGAGCGACCGGGGCCGGGGGACGATCCTCCGGCCTCGTTTGCTATATGCGACCGAGCCTGCGCCCTTCGTGGCGGGAAGCTTGGCGAAAAGGTAACGGACATACCCCTACATGCGATAGGACCTTGCACGAACCGCAGCTTCCTTCGCAGTCGCGAAAGGTGATCAAATGACGGCAGAACCACCCCCCGGCGGTCCCTATGACCCGCGGCAGGGGCCTGGCCAACAGCCATACGGGAACCCCCAGGGGGGCGGATACGGCGCCCCTCAACCCGGCTACGGCGACCCCCAGGGTGGATACGGCGCCCCCCAGGGCGGGTACGGCGCGCCCCAGGGTTACGGCGCCCCCTACGGCGCTCCGCAGGGCGCTCCGCTTCCTCCCGGCGCGCCCGCGCCGCTGGCCGAGTGGTGGGAGAGGTGGGTCGCGCGGATCATCGACACGCTCATCTTCGGTGTCGTGTACTTCATCCTGAGCCTCATCCTCACGCCGCTCTTCGTGCCGTCGACGGAGGACATTCTCGCCAACCCCGCGCTCGCGGTGGGCACCTCCATCGTCCCGGGCCTGGTGTCGGCGATCATCGCCTACGGCGCCTACGCCGCCTACGACTACGTGTTGAATTCCAAGGACGGCCAGACCATCGGCAAGAAGGTCATGAAGATCCGTCTCGTCGGCGTCGGCGGCGCCCCCGTGGATTCGTCGGCGCTGATGAAGCGTTCGGCTATCTACCCCGGCGTGCTGGTGCTGTACGGCATTCCCTTCCTCGGCTTCCTCGCCGCCATCTTCGTCCTCGTGCTCGGCGTGCTTATCCTCACCGACAAGCCGCTGCAGCAGGGCCTGCACGACAAGGTCGCCGGGACCGTTGTGGTCAAGGCTCCTCGCTGAGATCGGCTTTATTGACGGGACGGCCGCGGCGCGGCCGTCCCGTCCGTGTTTTCCGGGCGATCCACCTTTCCCTGCCATCCGGTAAGACGCCTGGAGAGACGGAGAATGCTGTGGAACGGTCCTCGGGCGGCTTTGGCGCCCGCCCCGCAACCCCCGCTGACCTCCTGTGGGGATAGAGTCAGATCGTGACTCCCGGATCAGCCCGCCGTGGCACAGAGCGTGGGAGTCTCGTGTGACAATTAACGCGGGAGGGGCACTGAATGCCACCCCCGCGTGGAGCGAGGATCAATGAACGATGTATTGTCCGCGTTGATACCACCCTTGGTGGTCGCCGCGGTGGTCATCATCGCGGTCGTCAAGCTGTTCCGTTCCGAAGCGGGGGGCCGGCGTCAGGAGGCGGAGTCCCCGGAGAAGTCATCTGAGGCATCTGAGGCTTCTTCCGACTGACCGGAGGGCCCGGCGCCACAGCTCCTCTTGAACCCGTGGGTTCCCTGAATTGTCAGCCGGGGTTACCGGGTATATCTTTGGCTGGCGAATCGAACAATGCTCTGCGAAAGGATTGCCAGATGGCCACGCAGATCCAGAAGATACTCATCGACGACCTCGATGGTGGCGAGGCCAATGAGACTGTCACCTTCGCGATTGATGGCTCCGCTTACGAGATTGACCTGAGCGGCGAAAACGCCAAGAAGCTGCGCGAGGCGCTGTCTGCTTTCGTGTCCAGTGCCCGCCGGGCGGAGGGCGCCACCACTCGGGGCCGCAAGCGAGGCGGCGGGCAGCGTCCGTCCCGGGAAAAGAGCTCGGAGATCAGGGCGTGGGCCAAGGCGCACGGCATCTCCGTCAGTGAGCGCGGCCGTATTGCGTCCTCCGTGGTCGAGCAGTACGAAGCGGCACACTGACGAGCTCTTTGTTGATCACTCGGCTATGGCGGCGACCTGTGGTGAATCGCCGCCATAGCCGCATGATCGTGTTTTCCGAGCGTGATCGTCCGGGGCGCGGCCCGGGGGTTCACGTAAAACGGCGATGCTAAACGTCGTTCGCTTGCGGCGTAGCGGGAACATGTGACCCCCCAACAGTAGTTGGATGGAGCGTGAACGCCCTGCTCTCGGGGAACGTCTCCTGTCTAGAGCGGTCACCGGTCGGGGCTAGCATGCGGATGCGGCGGGCCCGGATATCCCGAGCTGCCTGACCGCTCTGTGAGGAGCGACGAGATGTTCGAAAGGTTCACTGACCGCGCACGGCGGGTTGTCGTCCTGGCTCAGGAAGAAGCCAGGATGCTCAACCACAACTACATCGGCACTGAGCACATTCTTCTTGGCTTGATCCATGAGGGTGAAGGCGTTGCCGCCAAGGCTCTTGAGAGCCTGGGCATCAGTCTTGAAGGTGTGCGCCAGCAGGTCGAGGAGATCATCGGCCAGGGGCAGTCGGCGCCGTCGGGGCACATTCCGTTCACCCCGCGCGCCAAGAAGGTCCTTGAGCTGTCGCTCCGCGAAGCCTTGCAACTGGGTCACAACTACATCGGCACCGAGCACATCCTCTTGGGCCTCATCCGTGAGGGCGAGGGTGTTGCCGCTCAGGTGCTGGTGAAGCTTGGCGCCGATCTCAACAGAGTGCGCCAGCAGGTCATCCAGTTGCTCCATGGCTACCAGGGCAAGGAGCCGGCGGCCGCGGGAGGCCCGCAGGAGTCCGCGCCATCGACCTCCCTTGTGCTGGACCAGTTCGGCCGAAACCTGACCCAGGCCGCCCGCGAGGGCAAGCTCGACCCGGTGATCGGGCGCGACAAGGAGATCGAGCGGGTCATGCAGGTCCTGTCCCGCAGGACCAAGAACAACCCCGTCCTGGTCGGCGAGCCCGGCGTCGGCAAGACCGCCGTGGTGGAGGGCCTGTCCCAGAAGATCGTCAAGGGCGAGGTGCCCGAGACGCTGAAGGACAAGCAGCTCTACACGCTCGACCTCGGCGCGCTGGTCGCGGGCTCCCGCTACCGCGGTGACTTCGAAGAGCGCCTGAAGAAGGTCCTCAAGGAGATCCGCACGCGCGGCGACATCATCCTGTTCATCGACGAGCTGCACACGCTCGTCGGCGCGGGCGCCGCCGAGGGCGCCATCGACGCCGCCAGCATCCTCAAGCCGATGCTGGCCCGCGGCGAGCTGCAGACCATCGGCGCCACCACGCTCGACGAGTACCGCAAGCACCTGGAGAAGGACGCCGCGCTCGAGCGCCGCTTCCAGCCCATCCAGGTCGCCGAGCCCTCGCTGAGTCACACGATCGAGATCCTCAAGGGTCTGCGTGACCGCTACGAGGCGCACCACCGGGTGACGATCACCGATGCCGCGCTCGTGGCCGCGGCGCAGCTGGCCGACCGCTACATCAGCGACCGGTTCCTGCCCGACAAGGCGATCGACCTCATCGACGAGGCCGGCTCGCGCATGCGCATCCGCCGCATGACCGCGCCGCCGGACCTGCGCGAGTTCGACGAGAAGATCGCCCAGGTGCGCCGCGACAAGGAGTCCGCGATCGACGCGCAGGACTTCGAGAAGGCCGCGGCCCTGCGCGACCAGGAGAAGCAGCTCCAGCTCAAGCGCGACCGCCGCGAGAAGGAGTGGAAGGCCGGCGACATGGACGTCGTCGCCGAGGTCACCGAGGAGCTCATCGCCGAGGTCCTCGCGACGGCCACCGGCATCCCGGTCTTCAAGCTCACCGAGGAGGAGTCCCAGCGGCTGCTCCGCATGGAGGACGAGCTCCACAAGCGCATCATCGGCCAGGACGACGCCATCAAGGGTCTGTCCCGCGCGATCCGCCGCACGCGTGCCGGTCTGAAGGACCCGCGCCGCCCCGGTGGCTCGTTCATCTTCGCCGGCCCGTCCGGCGTCGGTAAGACCGAGCTGTCCAAGGCGCTCGCCGAGTTCCTCTTCGGGGACGAGGACGCGCTGATCATGCTGGACATGTCCGAGTTCATGGAGAAGCACACCGTCTCGCGGCTGTTCGGCTCCCCGCCCGGCTACGTCGGGTACGAAGAGGGCGGCCAGCTCACCGAGAAGGTCCGGCGCAAGCCGTTCTCCGTGGTCCTGTTCGACGAGATCGAGAAGGCCCACCCGGACATCTTCAACTCGCTGCTGCAGATCCTGGAGGACGGTCGCCTGACCGACGCCCAGGGCCGCGTGGTCGACTTCAAGAACACCGTCATCATCATGACGACCAACCTCGGCACCCGTGACATCTCCAAGGGCATCGGGGTCGGGTTCGCGAAGAACAACGACGTCGAGGGCAACTACGACCGGATGAAGTCCAAGGTGCAGGAGGAGCTCAAGCAGCACTTCCGGCCCGAGTTCCTCAACCGCGTCGACGACGTCGTGGTGTTCCACCAGCTGACGCCCAACGAGATCATCAAGATCGTCGATCTCATGCTGGCCCAGGTGGACGCCCGCCTCAAGGACCGCGACATGGGCCTCGAGCTGACCGACGAGGCCAAGAAGCTCCTGGCCGAGCGGGGCTACGACCCCGTGCTCGGCGCCCGGCCGCTGCGGCGCACCATCCAGCGCGAGCTGGAGGACACCCTGTCGGAGAAGATCCTGTACGGCGACCTCCGTCCCGGCCAGGTCGTCAAGATCGCCATCGAGGGCGAAGGCGACGAGGCCAAGTTCACCTTCGTCGGTGAGCAGAAGGCGCCGGCCGACATCCCCGACTCGGCGGCGGCCATCGCCGAGCCGGCCAGCACCCGCGCCGGCGCTTCGGCCAGGCCGGCGGACCGCACGGCGTAGCGACCGCACGGCCGCGGACCAGGCGGCCGTGCCGGAGCCGCGACCGCGAGAGCGCGAGCACGACCGCGCCGATCGGCGCGCACAACGCAGGACCCCTCGTGAGACCACTTCGCGAGGGGTCCTCTGTATTTCGTGAGATCAGTTTGACCGTATCCGCTATGACACCACCGCGAGTAGTACTACACTCCGTAGAGCGAATCGGGCTTGAGTCGTGCCTACACGGCTCACAAGATCGACCGAGTGTGGTGAGCACCGCCGAGGTCCCCCCACCGGTGTAGCGGGGGATCAGCTGCCGGGAGGACGCGGCGGCGGGTGCGGGCCGGGCAGACTCGGGCGAGCCAGGGCCGGATTCCTGGCAAGGAGGGCAATGCCGCATGCGCTGAAACAGGCGGTTGGCGGCGGTGAAGCCCGACAAGCAAAGTACGCCTGGGAGGCACCCGAGATGCGCCTGTGTCATGAGGACGGCACGCTCGTTCACCTGTCCTACAACGCGGGCGTGCACCCCGCGGAGGACCTGGAGAACCTCATCGCCCACCTCACCCGCTACGCCGTACCCGTGCGCAAGCGGCTCGGGGTCGACCGGCTGGGCATCGGCATGTGGCTCGCCCCCGCGGTCGTCGACCATCTCGTCGCCGACCGCATCGAGCTGGTGCGGCTGCGCCGCTCGCTGGAGGAGCGCGGGCTGGAGGTCGTCAGCCTCAACGGCGCCGGCGGCCGGGGCATGGGCCAGGACAGTCCCGGTCCCGACTGGGCCAAGCCCGAGCGCTACCGCTACACGATGGCCCTGGCACGCATCCTCGCCTTCCTGCTGCCCGAGGACGTCCAGTTCGGCAGCATCTCCACGATCCCGATCGGCTGGCGGCGCGACTGGCCGGCCGACCTGCACGCCATCGCCTCCAAGCGGCTGGACCGGCTCTCCCGCGAGCTGCGCGGCCTGCACAGCGTCACGGGCAAGACCATCAGGGTGGGCTTCCAGCCGTGGCCCGGGTGCGTGCTGGAGACCACCCAGCAGGCGGTCGAGCGGGTGTGCGGCATCGACTCCGAATACCTCGGCGTCTGCCTGGACGCCTGCCACCTGACCTGCGGTGTCGAGGAGCCCGGCGCCGCCCTGCGCGGGGTGGCCGCCGCCGGCGCCTCGGTGATCAAGCTCGGGCACGTGCACAACCACACCGGCGAGGCCCCGGCCACCGAGTCGATCCTGGAGAACGCCCTGGCCGCCATCCTGGCGGCCCCGACGACCGGCGGCGCCCACATCGAGGTGGAGGCGCACGGCCTCGCCAGCCCCGCCAAGGGCAAGGGCCCCGCAGCCCTGGTCGCCACCCTCGCCGACGAGCTCGACTGGACCCGCCGCAACCTCACCGCCCTCGGCCTCAAACTCGCCGCCTGAGCGCCTGAGGGGTCCTGCGGTGGTCAGGCGGGAAGGCGGTAGGCGCCGTCGGGGAGCACCTGCGCCAGGCCGTCGGCGATGAGACCGTCCAGGGCGCGTTCACGCTGCACCGCGTCGTCCCAGACGACGTCCAGGGCGGCCTTGGGCACCGCGCCGTGCGCTTCCCGCAGCACCGCCAGCAGGCGTCCGCGGCACTGCCGGTCGGTGCCGGCGTAGGTCTGGCCGCGACGCTCGGGGCCGTCGTAGGCCGGGCGCCCGGCCAGGCGCCAGGCGCAGGAGGCGGCGACCGGGCAGTCGGCGCACCGGGGCGCGCGCGCCGTGCAGACCAGCGCGCCGAGTTCCATGACGGCGACCGCCCATCGCGGGGCGTCCAGTGCGGGCAGCAGCGACTCGGCCAGCTTGCGCTCGGCCGCCGTGGTGGCCTTGGGCGGATACTCTTCGCCGCGCACCGCCCGGGCCAGGACGCGCCGCACGTTGGTGTCCAGCACGGCGTGACTGCGGCCGAACGCGAAGCTGGCGACCGCCGCGGCGGTGTAGTCGCCGACGCCCGGCAGCCGGCGGAGCTCCTCGTAGCCCTGCGGCACCCGCCCGCCGTGCTCGGAGGTCACCGCCCGTGCGCAGGCGTGCAGATTGAGCGCGCGGCGCGGGTATCCGAGGCGTCCCCAGTGGCGTACGGCCTCGCCGGGCGGTTCGGCGGCCAGCGCCGCTGGCGTGGGCCAGCGTTCCATCCACTCGGTCCACACCGGCAGGACGCGCACGACGGGCGTCTGCTGCAGCATGATCTCGCTCACCAGGATGGCCCACGGGCCGGCCTCGGGCCGCCGCCAGGGGAGGTCTCTCGCGTTCTCCGCGTACCAGTCGAGGATGGGGGCGTGAAGTGCGGTGGCCACACGGTCGAGCCTAACGGCCCTCGGTCGAGCGGCGGGCCGGGACCTCGGGAACGATCGGCAGGAGGTTTGTCGTGGTCTGCCGGTAATGGCGGGGTGAGGAGACCGGCGGGATCGGCGGGTCGTTACCCCTTCGCGGGTTTGAACTCACCATACTGAATGTATGGATCCGGACACGTTCCGTGGCGACGTCGGAGTCGACGGGCCCGAGGTCTACTGGCGTCGCCGGGTGTCGGTGCTCACCGGCGCGCTGGTCGTCGTGGCCGTGGTCGCGTGGGCGTGCTCCAGCGCCTCCGGAGGTTCCGACGACGGTCCCGGAGGGCGGCCGGCGACGGCCGGGTCCAATGAGCACGGCCCGTCCCCGAGCGTGACGGCGTGGCCCACGGCGATGCCCTCCCCGAGCTCGACGGCCAGGGCGGTCGGGGCCGGGCACGCCTCGTTGCCCCGCACGCCCTCGCCCGGCTCGCATCGTCCCCGCCGGCCGGGCGACCGGTGCGACAATTCCGATCTGGTGGTCAGCCTGCGCGGCCGGTCGGAGGTCTACGCCGGCCGGCGCTCCCCCAAGTTCCTGCTCACCGTGGTCAACATCGGCCGGGTCGAGTGCACCGTGGACGTCGGGCCGCGCGCGATCGAGGTGCGCATCACCTCCGGCGCCGACCGCGTGTGGTCGACCGCCGACTGCGTGAGCGGCGAGGGCGCCGACGTCCGGCGCCTTTCGCGCGGGGTGCCGCACGTGCGCATGGTCGACTGGGATCGGCGCCGGTCGGCGCCCGACTGCCGCGCGGCCCGTCCCGAGGCTCGCGACGGCACCTACGTCGCGACGGCGCGGCTGGGCGGCCTGAAGAGCCCGAAGGTCGTCTTCCACCTCCACTGAAACCTCGCGCGGCCGCGGAGGCCGGCGTCGAGCAGGATGCGCGGCGAGCGTTCAGGCCGGCCCGGCGAGCGCTCAGACGGGCCCGGCGAGCGTTCAAGGCGGGTCCGGCGAGTGCGGGCCCTCGCGGTGGTGGGAGGCGGTTCAGACGTAGCGTTCGAGGATGGACGCCTCGGCCAGGCGCGACAGCCCTTCGCGCACGCTGCGCGCCCGTGACTCGCCGACGCCGCCCACCGACTGCAGGTCGTCGGTGCTGGCCGCCAGGAGCTTCTGTAGGCCGCCGAAATGGGCCACGAGCCGGTCTACGACGTTGACGGGCAGCCGGGGCACCTTGGCCAGCAGGCGGAACCCACGCGGGCTCACCGGGCTCTCCAGGGCCTCCGAGCCCGTGTGGCCGAGCACGTGGGCGACGGCCATGAGGTCGAGCAGCTCGGCGGGGGACAGCAGGTCGAGCTCGGCCAGCGACTCGCCCACCTGGCGGGGCCCGGCGGGCAGGTAGTCGCGCATGATCAGGTCGCGGTCCTCTTCGACGCCGGCGACCAGCTCGGCGAACTGGAGCGACAGCAGCCGGCCGTCGATGCCCAGCTCGACGACGTACCCCTCGATCTCGCCGGCGATGCGCCGCACCATCTCGAGCCGCTGGACGACGGCGGCGACGTCGCGAACGGTGACGAGGTCCTCGATCTCGAGGGCCGAGAGCGTGCCCGACACCTCGTCAAGGCGCATCTTGTAGCGCTCGAGGGTCGCGAGCGCCTGGTTGGCCTTGGACAGGATCACCGCGGACTCTTCCATGACGTAGCGGACGCCGTCGAGGTAGAGGGCGATGATGCGCATGGACTTGCTGATCGAGATGACCGGGTAGCCGGTCTGGCGGGCCACCCGCTGGGCGGTGCGGTGGCGCGTGCCCGACTCGTTGGTCGGCAGCGAGGAGTCGGGGACGAGGTGGACCGCCGCGCGCAGGATCTTCTTGCCGGCGCGGTCGAGCACGATGGCGCCGTCCATCTTGGCCAGCTCGCGCAGGCGCGTCGCGGAGAACTCGACGTCGAGCGTGAAACCGCCGGTGCAGACCTCCTCGACCTGCGCGTCGTGGCCGAGGACGATGAGCCCGCCGGTGTGCCCGCGGAGGATGCGCTCGAGGCCGTCACGCAGCTCGGTGCCCGGTGCGAGCATGGCAAGGGTGGATCTGCGCTGTTCGTCGATGCCCTTGTTGGTGTTCGCCACATGGCCCCCGCTGGTCGCTGACGTCGCCCAGTTTACCGGCGAAGCGGTGGCCGTACCCGGACACCGTTCAGGTTACGTGGGTGAGGGCGTCCCATACGTTCTCGGCCTCGGTGACGTCGAAACCTTGGGAGAAGGTGGTCGTGCGGATGGGGGACCTGGCGACGGGCACCGGGCTCAGGGCCTCCTTCGAGCCGGAGATCGCCGGCTTATCGCGGTCGAGGGAGCCCGCGGGGATCAGGGCATGGGTGAACCCGAGGCGGGCGGCCTCGGCGACCCGCCGCCGGATGTCCCTGACCGGGCGCAGCTCGCCGGCGAGGCCCACCTCGCCCAGCACGACGAGGCCGGGCGGCAACGGCCGGTCGCCCGCGGCGCTGGCCACCGCCAGCATGACAGCCAGGTCGACGGCGGGGTCGTTCAGGCGGATGCCGCCGACGGTGGCGGTGAACACGTCGCAGCCGCTCAGCCTGGCGTTCAGCCGCCGTTCGAGCACCGCGAGGATCATCGTGACGCGGAACGGATCGAGGCCGGAGGACGACCGGCGGGGCTGCTGGGCCTCGGTGGGGCCGACCAGGGCCTGCACCTCGGCGGGCAGCGGGCGGGTGCCCTCGACGGTCACGGTGACACACGTGCCGGGGACCGGCTCGGAGCGCCGGGAGACGAAGAGCCCGCTGGGGTCGGGCAGGCCGCGGATGCCGGCCTCGTCGAGGTCGAAGCAGCCGACCTCGTCGGTGGGGCCGAAGCGGTTCTTGATGCACCTGACCATGCGCAGCCGCGAGTGGCGGTCGCCCTCGAAGTGCAGCACGACGTCGACCAGGTGCTCGAGCACGCGGGGACCGGCGATGGAGCCGTCTTTGGTGACGTGGCCGACCAGGACGGTGGAGATGGCGCGCTCTTTGGCCAGCCGGACGAGGTTGCCGGTGACCTCGCGCACCTGGGTGACGCCGCCGGGCACGCCGGTGGCCTGGGACGAGCCGATGGTCTGGACGGAGTCGACGATGAGCAGCCGCGGCTGGACCTTCTCGACGTGGCTCACCAGGGCGGACAGGTCGGTCTCCGCCGCGAGGTAGAGCTGGTCCTGGATGGCGCCGATGCGGTCGGCGCGCATGCGCACCTGCGCCGTGGACTCTTCGCCGGTGACGTAGAGGACCGTCTCGTGGCGGGCGATGCTGGCCGCGGCCTCAAGGAGCAGGGTGGACTTGCCGATGCCGGGTTCTCCGGCGAGCAGGACCACGGCGCCGGGGACCAGGCCGCCCCCGAGCACGCGGTCGAGCTCGCCGACGCCGGTGGTGCGGGCGCGGGCGAACTCGGCCTTGACCTGCCCGATCGGCAGGGCGGGCGCGGTGACCGCCCCGCCCTGGACGACGTGGACCCCGGCGCGGGCGCCCTCTTCGTCGACCGTGCCCCAGGCCTGGCACTCGCCGCAGCGGCCCACCCACTTGGTGGTGCGCCAGCCGCACTCGGTGCAGCGGTAGCCGGCCTTCTGCGTCTTGGTCATGCGGGGCACGCTATCGGCCTCGGCCGACAAACTTCACCGGCGTGCCTCGCAGGATGAGCCGGAAGGGGGCTTTGAGCGTGCCTCGCGAGATGAGCCGGAACGGGCCCTTGAGCGTGTCTCGTGAGACGAGCCGGAACCGGCCTTGGGAGTGTCCCCGCAGGACGGGTCAGAACTGGCCTTCCAGGTCGGCGAGGAGGAGGCGCTTGGGCTTGGCGCCGATGACCTGGCGGACGACCTCGCCGTCCCGGTAGAGGTTCAGGGTCGGAAAGCCCATCACCCCGTAGCGGGACGCGATCTCCGGGTAGTCCTCGGCGTTCAGCTTGGCGACGGTGAGCCGCTCGCCGTACTCCTCGGCGATCTCCTCAAGGACCGGGGCCACCATGCGGCACGGCGGGCACCATTCGGTCCAGAAGTCCACCAGCACCGGCTTGTCGCTGCGCAGGACCTGCTCGTCGAAGTTCTCGGCGGTCAGTGTGATCATCGTTTCGTTCCTCCGGTTCTCAGCGCGCATCCTGGGCACGCCTCGGCGAGCTGCGCCGCCACCTCGGCGCGGCGCCCCAGCAGGGTGCGGATCTGGTCGTCTATTTCGGCGATCTTGCGCCGGTAGACCTCGACGGACTCGGGGCAGGCGCCGCCGGACTCGTGGCCTGCCCGCAGGCACTCCACGAACGGGCGGGCGTCCTCGAGCGTGAAGCCCACGGTCAGCAGGGAGCGGATCTCGGTGACGAGCCTGAGATCGGACTCGTCGTAGTCCCGGTAGCCGTTGGTCGAGCGCCTCGCCGGGAGCAGCCCTTGCTGCTCGTAGTAGCGCAGCGCCCGCGTGCTCACCCCCGCCTGCCTCGCCAGCTCTCCGATGCGCATCGGCCCTCCCTGCTCCGCGCTCACGCTAACCCTTGACGTCAACGTCAAGGTCAAGCCCTCGCGTCCCGGGCCGCGGCCCTAGGGGTCGGGACCTGGGGCCGGCGCCGCGTCCAGAGGGGTCTGGGCCGGCCGCCCGGCCGAGGGGGGCAGAGGGGAGTGCTCACTCACCAGCGGCTGCAGGCACCGAGTCCGCCCGAACAGCCGACCCGGTAGCTCCCATCAGTAGAGGCGCCAGCGCAGGACGTTGGGGTAGTCCAGTTCCAGCCCGGGGGTGCGCGCGATGGCCTCCTCGGCGACGGCGGGGGCGAACTCGATGCGCAGGACCGCCTCCAGGTCGGCGCGGGAGGTGAAGACCATGCGCAGGTCCAGCTCGCCGCGCTGCCAGCCCTGCCGCGACCAGAACGCCTCCACGGCGGAGGCGGAGTACGACGGCACCGTGCGGCTGAACCAGTCGCCGAACGCCCCGCGCGTGGCGTCCAGGTCGACCACGAACGCGGCGCCGCCGCGCCGGACCACCCGGGAGAGCTCGCGCAGCCCCGGCTCGCAACCGGGTCCGAAGAAGTACGCCCATCGCGCCACCGCCACGTCGACGGAGGAGTCGGGCACGGGCAGGGCCTGGGCGGTGGCCGTGCGGACCGAGACGCGCGCGAGGTCGCGGCAGCGCTCGGCGGCGAGCGCCGCCAGGCCCGAGTGCGGCTCGACGCCGATGACCTTGCTCGCGGTGGCGGCGTAGACGGGCAGGTGGTAGCCGGTGCCGCAGCCGATGTCCAGGACGATCCCGCCGGTCCAGGGCCGGACGGCCGAGATCGCGGCGTCCACGGCCCCCTCGGGGTCGACGGCGCGGTTCTCCAGCTCGTAGGTGCGGGGAGAGTTCCAGATGTTCGGGCTCGGTATGGCCCCGTCGACGATCCGCGCCATGAGAGACACCGTAGACCAGCGAGGATGCCGTCCGGACCGTTGTGATCCTGCTTGCATCGCGGGTTGCGGAGCGCCACCTGGCCGTGACCCGGCTTAGGCTGGCAGATGTGACCGACGTCATCCGAGTCCCGAACGCCAAGATCGCCTTGTCCACCGCGTCGGTGTATCCGGAGCGCACCCCGGACGCCTTCGAGCTGGCCGCGCGCCTTGGATACGACGGTGTCGAGGTCATGGTGGGCGCCGACCCGGTAAGCCAGGACATCGATGTGCTCGAGCGGCTCATCGACCACTACCAGCTCCCCGTGCTGGCCGTGCACGCCCCCTGCCTCCTCGTCACCCAGCGGGTGTGGGGCCGCGACCCATGGGCCAAGCTCGTGCGGGCCCAGAAGGCCGCCGAGCGCCTCGGCGCGCGCACGGTCGTCGTCCACCCGCCGTTCCGGTGGCAGCGCGACTACGCCCGCGACTTCGAGACCGGCCTCGCCCGCATCCGCGAGGAGACCGACGTGGTGTTCGCCGTGGAGAACATGTTCCCGCTGCGCGCCCGCGGAGCCGAGGTCGTCCCCTACTCTCCGGGCTGGAACCCGATCGACCAGGACTACCCGCAGGTCACGCTGGACCTGTCGCACACCGCGGTCTCGGGCTCCGACGCGCTCGAGATGGCCGAGAAGCTCGGCGACCGCCTGGCGCACCTCCACCTGGCCGACGGCGTCGGCACCACCAACAAGGACGAGCACCTGGTGCCGGGCCGGGGCTCCCAGCCCTGCGCGCGCATCCTCGAACGCCTCGCCACCGCCGGGTACGGCGGCCTGATCGTCCTTGAGGTCAACACCCGCAAGGCCGCCGGGCGTTCCGAGCGCATCGACGATCTGGCCGAAGGGCTGGCCTTCGCCCGGCTGCACTTCGCCGCCGCCTCCACCACGTGATCCGGCGATCGATGGACGAGGCGCCCGGCGGCGTCCACCCGGCGACGTCCGGGAAGGAGCCGGTGTGAGCACGACGGGCGGGGTGGGGACGGAGGGCGGGCCGATGGGCGCGGTGCACGAGGAAGACCCTGAGGGCGCGGCGCCCGGAGGACGGCGGCCCGGCCGCCGTCGCGGCTCGGCGGACACCCGGGGGCAGATCGTCGCCGCGGCGCGCAAGATCTTCGCTGAGAAGGGCTTCGACAAGGCGACGATCAGGGGCATCGCCAGGGAGGCCGCGGTCGATCCCGCCCTGGTGCACCACTACTTCGACACCAAAGAGGGCATCTTCGTCGAGGCGATGCGGCTGCCCGTCGACCCGGGGACGGTGCTGCCCCTCATCCTGGCGGGGCCGCGCGACGAGATCGGCGAGCGGCTGGTCCGGTTCTTACTGACCATGACGGCCGATCCGGACGCCCGCGAGCCCATCCTCGCGCTGATGCGCAGCGCCATGACCAACGACCAGGTCGTCGTGATGATCCGCGAGTTCGTGACCATGGCGGTGTTCAACCGGGTGGTGGAGGGCCTCGGCATCTCGCCGGTGCGCATGGAGGTCGCGTTCTCGCAGATGTTTGGCGTGGTGCTGATGCGGTATGTCCTCCGGTTGGAGCCGCTGGCTTCCGCTGAGATCGACGAGCTGGTGGAGATCCTGGCCCCGACGATCCAGCGCTATCTGGGCGGCGACTGACCGGCGTTCGGCAGAGCTTTTTCCAGAGCATTGTTCTAGCATCGGGTCCACCAAGACGGCCTCCCCTGTGTGCCGCCGGTAAGTTACTGGCGAGTATTATTCGGGATGGCCATGCTGTCACGGTGAATGACCGGTATGTCTACGTTGGGCAGCCGACGCCATAGTTTGGAGGATCCGTGCTCCTTGTAGCGATCATCGGGCTGGCGATGACCGCCGTGGCGGTCACGCTCGCGGGTCGCCGCGTGCGCTGGCTCTACAGCCTCGCCACCAGCGGCCAGCCCGCTCCGGAGCGGGTGCAGTACGCCAAGGAGAACCTTGGCGCCGAGCTCCGGGCGCAGCTCGTCGAGGTGTTCGCCCAGAGGAAGCTGCTCAAGTGGACACCGTCGGGTGTCGCCCACTTCGTGGTGTTCTGGGCATTCGTGATCCTGGCCACGGTCTACCTGGAGGCGTACGGGGCGCTCATCCAGGGAGCCGTGACGGGCACGCCCGACTTCCACATCCCGCTGGTCGGCACCTGGCCAGTGCTGGGCTTCCTCCAGGACTTCATCGCCGTCGCCTGCCTCGCCGGCCTCGCCGCGTTCGCGGCCATCCGCGTCAAGAACTCCCCGAAGAAGCTGGGCCGCGACTCGCGGTTCTCCGGCTCCCACCTGGGCGGCGCGTGGCTGATCCTGTTCATGATCTTCAACGTGATCTGGTCGCTGTTCCTGTACCGCGGCGCGGCGATCAACACCGGCAACTTCCCCTACGGCTCCGGCGCCTTCGCCTCCGACGGCGCCGCCGCGCTGCTGCGCCCCCTCGGCGAGTCCGCCAACGAGGCGCTGGAGAAGGCCGGCCTGCTGCTGCACATCGGCGTCATGCTGGTGTTCCTCGTCATCGTGGTGAACTCCAAGCACCTGCACATCTTCACCGCGCCGCTGAACGTGGCGTTCTCCCGCCGCCCCGACGGCCTCGGCGCGGTGCCCGAGATGCGCAGCAACGGCAAGGCGCTCGACTTCGAGGAGGCCGACCCCGACACCGACGTCTTCGGCCGCGGCAAGATCGAGGACACCACGTGGAAGGGCTTCCTCGACTTCTACACCTGCACCGAGTGCGGGCGCTGCCAGTCGCAGTGCCCGGCGTGGAACACCGACAAGCCGCTCTCGCCCAAGATGCTGATCCTCGACCAGCGCGACCACGCCATGGCCATCGCGCCCTACCTTCTCGCCACCGAGCAGGAGCGCGAGAAGCTGCCCGAGGACGTCCTGGCGCTGGCGGGAAAGCCGCTGGTCGGCGAGGACGGCGTCATCCACCCCGACGTGCTGTGGTCGTGCACCAACTGCGGCGCGTGCGTCGAGCAGTGCCCCGTCGACATCGAGCACATCGACCACATCATCGACATGCGCCGCTACCAGGTCATGATCGAGTCGAGCTTCCCCTCCGAGGCGGGCGTCATGCTCAAGAACCTCGAGAACAAGGGCAACCCGTGGGGCGTCTCCGAGATGAAGCGCGCCGAGTGGGTCGAGGAGCTCGCCTCGCGCGAGGTCGACCCGGTCGAGGTGCTGGTCATCGACGAGAAGGTTCCCGACGACCTCGAGTACCTCTTCTGGGTCGGCTGCGCGGGAGCCCTGGAGGACCGCGCGAAGAAGACCACCAAGGCCGTCGCCGAGTTGCTGCACATCGCCGGGGTGAAGTTCGGGGTGCTCGGCCCCATGGAGGCCTGCACGGGCGACCCGGCCCGCCGCCTGGGCATGGAGTTCCTGTTCAACATGCTCGCCCAGCAGAACATCGAGACGCTGAACGAGGCCGGGGTCAAGAAGATCGTCGCCACCTGCCCGCACTGCTTCAACACCCTGGCCAACGAGTACCCGCAGCTCGGCGGCGCCTTCGAGGTCGTCCACCACACCCAGTTGCTGGCCAAGCTGGTCGAGGAGGGCAGGCTCACGCCGATCACGCCCATCGAGGAGAAGATCACCTACCACGACCCGTGCTTCCTCGGCCGCCACAACAAGGTGTACGCCCAGCCGCGCGACATCATGGCCAAGGTGCCCGGCGTCCAGACCCAGGAGATGCACCGCTGCAAGGACCGCGGCTTCTGCTGCGGCGCGGGCGGCGCGCGCATGTGGATGGAGGAGCGCATCGGCAAGCGCATCAACACCGAGCGCGTGGACGAGGCGCTGACCACCGATCCCGACACCGTCTCCACCGCCTGCCCGTTCTGCCTGGTCATGCTGGGTGACGCCATCAACGAGAAGAAGAACAGCGGCCAGGCCAAGGAGTCGTTGGAGGTCGTGGACGTCGCACAACTGCTCATCACCTCTGTGAAGGGCTCGCCGGTCAAGGCGTGAGCCGCCGCCGGCGGCCCTGCCCGTCGCATGACGGCCCTGGCAGGCCGCCGAAACGGCCCTGCCCGCCGGTCGGCGGGCAGGGCCCGAAAACCTTTCTCCACATAACGGGGAAATCACGGTAACCTCAACGCGCGGGGGCTCGATCGACGGGGAGGGAGCGCGGTGCGCGTTGTCGTTACCGATGCCGAGGTCACCTTGGCCGACGTCCTCTCGCTCCGTCTCTCCATCGAGCAGCCCCTGGCGCAGGGCACGCGGCTCGTGTTCCGCCAGCGGGGCACCGGCGCCGAGGCCAAGGTGGTGCTCGGCACGCCGGGAGCCGAGGCGCGCGACGCCTCGGTCGCGGTGTCGCTGACGCCGCTGGCTCTGGCCCCCGGCCGGTGGGACACCTACCTCGAGCACGACGCGGGCTCCGCCGAGGACCGCGGCCGCACCCGCATGCAGAGCGTCGACCCGGGGTTCTCCCTCGACCGGCTGGACGCCTACGCGCTGAGCCGCCGCACTCTGGCCTACCGCGCCTACCGCACCCTCAACGGCTACCTGGCGCTGAAGATCTCCCCGGCCGAGCCGGTGGCCGACGTGCGCGCGGTGTGGTTCCGCGAGGGCCGTTTCGAGGTCACGGGGCTGCTGGCCTACACCGGCTTCGACGACGACGACGCCCACCGCACGGCCCGTCTGGCCTTGCGCAGCACCTCCGGCCCCGATACGGCGGTGACCGCCGCGGCCACCGTCCAGGGCGTGCGCTTCCACGCCGCGCTGTCGCTGTGCGACGTGATCGCCGCGACGCCGGAGTACGAAGGGCTGTGGACGCCGTCCCTGGAGGTGGACGGGCTGACCGAGCCCCTTCCCCTCGGGGCGCGCATCGACGACGTGGACGGCAAGCGCCGCCGCGTGCAGTATCCCGACACCAGCGTCGACGGCGTGCCGGTCCGGCCGTGCTACACGGCGGACGACGAGCTCCGTCTCGAGGTGGGCGGATGAAGATCTGCTTTCTGGTCCCCTCCGCGTACGGCATGCGCGGTGACACGCGGGCGGTGCTCAACCTCTCGGCCGAGCTGGCCGCCCGGCACGAGATCGAGATCATCAGCGTCCGCAGGGTGCGCGAGGCGCCCTTCTTCCCTGTGGACCCGCGCATCTCGCTGCGCTGGCTGATCGACGCGCGCCCCGGCGTGCGCCATCTGCTGCCGCGCGGGCAGATGCGCACCGAGGTGGCGCTCTGGCGCAGTCTGCGCGGTCTGCGCTGCGACGTGCTGGTGACCACCAGGCCGGGCCTCAGCGTCCAGGCCGCGCGGCACGTGCCGCGCGAGATCGTGCGCATCGCCCGCGAGTGGAGCCGTCCGGCGGTGCCCGCGCCCGTCCGGCGCTTCTATCCCAAGCTGGACGCGGTGGTGGCCTCGACCGAGGCGACGGGGGAAGAGATGATCCGCCTGCTGGACGGCGCCTCCGACCCGCCGGTGCTCGTCGTCCCCGACGCGCTCCCGCCGGGGCCCTGGCCGCGTTCGCGCATGGACAACCGCGTCGTCTCGGCGGGCGGGCGGTGGCTGCCCGGCAAGGCGTTCGACCGGCTCATCCGCGCCTTCGCCATCGTGGCCGACAAGCGTCCCGACTGGCGGCTGCGCCTGTACGGCGGCGGCCCAGAGGAGAAACGGCTGCGCGCGCTGGTCGGCGAGCTCAACCTGCACAACAACGTGTACTTCATGGGCACCACGCCCGATCTGCAAGGAGAGTTCGCCAAGGCGTCCATCGTGGCCGTCACCTCGCACGCCGAGACGCCGGGCATGACGGTGATCGAGGCGCTCGCGTGCGGCGTCCCCGTGGTCGGCTTCGACGGCGCCCGGGGGTTCGGCGAGTTCGTGACGCCCGGCCGCGACAGCGTGCTTGTGCCGGCCGGCGAGGGCGAGATCGGCGCGTACGCCTCGGCGCTGCTGGCGCTGATCGACGACGAGCGCCGCCGCATGGTGCTGGCGGCGGGGGCGCGCGAATCGGCCGCCGAGCACGCCGCGCCCGTCATCGCCGCCCGCTGGGAGGCGCTGGTGGAGAGCTTGCGGGCCCGCGTCTGAGCGCAGCGGCGCCGATACCCCGAACAGGTATCGTGGACGATATGCATGGCTACAGCGGTGACAAGCAGGCCTATCTGACCAGGCTCCGGCGCATCGAAGGTCAGATCCGCGGGCTGCAGCGCATGGTGGAGGAAGACTCCTACTGCATCGACGTCCTCACGCAGGTGTCGGCCGCCACGCGCGCTCTGCAGGCGGTGGCGCTCGGGCTCCTGGAGGACCACATCGGGCACTGCGTGAAGGACGCCATCACCGTCGGAGGGCCCGAGGCCGACGAGAAGGTCAAGGAGGCGTCGGCGGCCATAGCGAGGCTAGTGCGCTCGTAGCGGCCGGCGGGGGGCGCCCGGCCCGGGTGGACTAGTCCCGAAGAGGGATGCGGAACGCCCTGGCACAAAACCGTCCCGAACCCCAGGGGAGTCCGGGACCAGTTCTGCGAGCTACTTCAGTGGCTCACCGAAGTTCGCAACCCGAGCGCGTTGTCGAGCTCATCCAACGTCAGCTCTCGCTCGCTGACAGCGACGGCGCTGAGCACCTCCGCGTAGAGCGCGATCTCGTCCAACGCGACACGGTCATGGACTCGTGAGTCCAGATAATCGTGCCCCACCGCGTCGTCCTTCCTTCCGCAGCCCACACCCTCTTCGAGGTTACGACCGGGCGGCTTTAGATGACATGGCCCATCGGGACCATTCGCCGGACCCTCTCGTGTCCCCGTGGAACCATTTCCCGGTTCCGAGATCACAATTCCGTCAAATCCCCAGATCAGAGGGTGGGGAATGATATACGCGAGGTAAGCATGAAATAACCTCATAAACGGTTTAGGCCGCCCCGTCGGGATCAGGAGTGGCGTATCCATTCCGCTGAGGTCGCTGGGACGGAAGGCGCCGGATCGTCCCGCTCGTTGATCAAGCAGGTCACCGTCGCGGAGGACGTCGGGAAGCCGCGCGGCGGCGGCGCCGTCTCCGTCAGGCGGCACCAGGCGAGCCCCGTCGCGTAACCCGCTCCAAGCAGAGCCGCGGCCGAGGCGCGGTCGGGCGGGCGCAGGGGGGCGGGCGGCTCGCCGTCGCGCGGCCAGCACCCCCGCAGAGGATGAGCCGGATCGGTGAGCGCCGCGTGGTAGGCCCGCCGTGACTCCGGGTCCAGCCACCCGTGAAGCAGCGGCGCGACGTCCGGCGCCACGGCCTGGACGTCCGCGGCGAGCAGCGAGGCGGCCACCGCCCGCGGGTCCGCCCCATGGGCGCACGAGAACGACAGCGCCTCCACCAGGTCGTACAGCGTGTGCCGGAAGTGCTCGCCGGGCGAGAACTCGGCCACCAGAGCGCCTTGGAGACGCGGCGGGCAGCGCGACAGCCACGCCTGCCGCGCCGACTCGGCGTCCTGCGCCGGGTGGTCCAGCCACGGCCGCGCCAGCAACGGCTCCACCATCGCCAGCAGCGCGGCGGCGCGGGGAGCGAACCGGGGGTCGGCGAGCAGCACGCGCGCGGTGCCCGCGACATGCCCGGCCGCGCGCACCGCCGCGCCCGCTCCGCGCGCGAGCCGCTCGGTGTACAGCGCGGTGAGCGCGGAGAGCGGCATGGGAGGCAGCCAGCGCACCCAGTCGTCCCCCGGCAGGGGGCGGGACAGGAACTCGCCGAACATCGACAGCAGCACCTCGTTGCCGTCGAACGCCGGGGCGTACGCGCACCACATGATCGTTCCCCACATCGCGGCCACCGGAGCCGTGACGTCCGGGTGGAAGAGCTCGCGCAGCGGCCCCGTGGCGAAGGGAAGCTCCTCCTCCCTGGCGGCGCAGGCGACGTCCAGCAGCGCCCTGATGCGTCCGGTCATGTCACGGGGCACGTCGGGGCCGACGAAGGCCTGCGTGGAGCCCCGCTCGAAGGCCAGGCCGGCGGCCGACGGCAGCAGGTGCTCGGGCACCGGCGGCGCGGGCTGGGCCGCCCGCGCGGCGGCGCGGGCCCGGGGGGCGGCGGGCGGGGCCGCCAGATGCCACAGCCCATCGCCCGGATCGTGGCGGTGCCAGCGGGCGTGCGCGCCGAACAACCAGCAGCCGCCGTCGGGGGTGCGCAGCAGGCGGGCCGTCATCGCCTGCGTCTGAGTGGGTGCGGGGACGTCCGCCCAGCGCGGGTCGGCGACCATGGCTCGGACATCCCGCTCGATCGCCTCGAAAGGGTCCCACTGCACGGCCGCCATGCTACTGGCGACAGGTCACGAGGTCCCGGCTGCCGCGACCCCGGCTGGGCCGTGACGGGATCCGGCGGCGGCGCGGAGGGTCACGAGGTGCGTCCCGAGGGGGCCGGAGCGGTCCCTGCGGCGCGGGTTCGCGGGAAAGGGCCTCTGCGGCGGGTTCAGGGCCCCACGGGCGGCAGGGGCGCGGCGGCGCGGTGGCGGGCGGCCTTGGCCATGTAGTTGTCCGGCGTGCGGGCGAACGTCGCCCGGTCGTCCTCGGTGAGCTCGCGCACGATCTTCCCCGGCACCCCGGCGACCAGCACTCCCGCGGGGATCCGCTTGCCCGGGGTGACCACGCAGCCCGCCGCGACGAGCGAGCCGGCGCCGATGGTCGCGCCGTTCAGGACGGTCGCGCCGATGCCGACCAGCGCACCGCTCTCGACGCGCGCGCCGTGCACGACGGCGCGGTGGCCCAGGCTCACGCGGTCCTCCAGCACGGCGGGCAGGCCCGGGTCGGCGTGCAGGCAGCACAGATCTTGGATGTTGCACTCGTCGCCGACCTCGATGGCCTCGTCGTCGCCGCGCAGCACCGAGCCGTACCAGACGCTCGTGCCGCGCCCGAGCCGTACGCGGCCGACCACGACGGCCGTCGGGGCCACGTAGGCCTCGGGGTGGACGACGGGCACGGCGTCGCCCAGCGCCGCGATGTAGGGCGAGGCCGCGGAGGCGCCCGGGCCGGAGAGGAGCCGCTCGCTCATGTCATCGATGATCTCACGTGGCGATACGCGCTTTCCCGGCCTTGCCGACGGAAGGGGTCATTCGACCTGAAGAGGTCAGGCGTTCGGGTTGCGGACTTGGGCAGATGGCAGGAAAGTCGTGTCCGACGTGTCGTCACCGAAGCACGACCCCCACTCGATTCACGACCCCCAGGGCCCAGCCATGACGAACCAGCACGACAGCTTTCCCGACATGATGCACGAGGACCTCGGCTTCGAGGTGGTGATGCGTGGATACAGCCGCAGGCAGGTCCACGATCACATGGTCCGAACTCGCAACCAGATTCGTGACCTGGAGGAACGGCTGGCACGCGCCATCGATCAGGCCGAGCAGGGCCGTGTCGAGCTCTCGGAGGCCCGCCGCCGCCTGGCCGAGGCCCCGCAGGACTACGACGAGCTCGGCCAGCGGCTGAGCCAGATACTCAAGCTCGCCGAGGAGGAGGCGATCTCCAAGCGCGAGACCGCCGGCGCCGACGCGGCCAAGGTCCGCGAGGAGGCCGCCGCCGAGGCCGAACGCATCCTCGCCGCCGCCCAGGGCGAGGCCGAGCGCCGGGTCGCCGAGGCCACCGACGCCGCCGAGCGGCTGCTGGCGCAGGCGGGGTCGGACGCCGAGGAGACCCTGGGGGCCGCGCGCGCCGAGGCGGACGAGACGCTGCGCAACGCGCGGGCCGAGGCCGACCGCACCCTCACCGCCGCGCAGCACGAGGCCGAGCGCCTGGTGTCGGAGGCCGCAGCCCAGGCCGAGGCGACGCTCGGCTCGGCCAACACGGAGGCCGAGGCCACGCTGAAGGCCGCGCGCACCGAGGCGAGCGACACGCTGGACGCCGCGCGGCAGCGCGCCGTGTCCCTTGACGAGCACACCGGCAAGAGGGTGACGTTCCTCACCGACACCCACACAGAGGTCATGCGCCGGCTCGACGAGATGGGCTCGGTGCTGACCGACCTGCTGCGCCGCGAAGGCGCCGCGGGGCCGCTGATCGACGAGGCCGCCGTGCTGCCGCCCTCGCCCTCGGCCGGCGCGGCCGAGGAGCCGGGCCAGAGCGAGCCGCCCGCGGCGCAGGAGCTCGACGAGGTCCGCGTCGTCCTGGACGACGCCGGCGCCGGCTCGCGCGACGCTCAGCCGGGTGACGCCCAGCGGGGCGACGCTCAGCCGGGTGACGCTCAGCCGGGCGAGGACGCCCGCGCCGGTCACGACGCCGCGCGTGACGGGCACGAGCACGGCCGAAACGGTGAGCAGGGGGCGGCCGCCGGGCAGGATGGGCAGGACGTCTTCGGCGCTCAAGGCGGGCAGGACGTCTTCGGCCCTCAGAGTGGGCAGGACGTCTTCGGTCCGAAGGGCGGGCAGGACGTCTTCGGTCCCCAGAGTGGGCAGGACGTCTTCGGACCGCACACCGGGCAGGACCCGCACACCGGGCAGGACCCGCGCGACGGGCACGGGACGCGCGGCTTGAACGGGCCGCAGGACGCCGGGTATGCCGCGACCTTCGGCGACGGCGGCGATCCGCAGGAGACCGTGCGGGTGGTGGACGGCCGGGGCGACGCGCACGTCGAGGGCGACACCCGGCACGGCAACGACCACGAGACCCCGAAGGGCCGCATCCGCGGCTTCTTCGAGGACTCCGAGATCCACTCCGGGCGCGCGGCCGACCAGTAGAGGGTCGCGCCCGGCCTGGCGGAAACCTCCGCCCCCGATCGGGTCGGAGGTTTCCGCGCCGCCTCTCGCCGGTGCGGGTGGGCGATCAGGTTCCCCGGTCGACGGCGCCGCCGGGCGGCTCCCTGTCTCCCTCGCTGGAGGCACCGGGCGTTCCGGTCTCTCCCCGGCCGGGGGACGTGCCGGTAGGTCCGGTTTCTCCCCAGTCGGGGGAGGCGCCGGGTGTTCCGGTCTCCCCATCGAGGGCGGTGATGCACCGCTGCTGCTCCAGCAGCCGCCCGCGCAACCCCTCGGGATCGTCGGCGTCGATCGTCATCGCACAACCCGCGTCACGTTCGCGTTCTGTGAGCAGGCGGTGCCGGGTGGCCCACCACCGTCCCGCGTCGCTCCTCCAGATCGTCCACTCGGGGAACTCCCGGGCGATTTCGGCGAGGTGCCGGTCGAACGACATCCCGTCCACCCTTCCCGCGGCGAGGGGCCAGGTTGGTACCTTCCTCCTTCACGTTGCGGGACATCTCTAGAGAAATCAATGTTCTGGTAGGACAGGTCAACCTAACGCTTGACATTTCGCCTTGACTTAGGCGTCGAAGTCGTACTGAAGTACGTACGACGCGGCGTCCATGATCATGATGTTGAGCTCCACCGCGCCGCCTCCGGTGGTGTAGGCGGTCCTGCAGACGACGATCACCGGCGTCCCCGCGGACAGGGCGAGCCGGTCCGCCTCGTCCGGCGCGGGCATCCGGGCGCGCACCTCCTCGGTGAAGTGCACCGGCGTGTGCCCGAGGTCGCGCAGCCGCGCGTAGACGCCGCCCGGGCCGGTGTCCGGCTGGACGATGGCCGTCCCGGCGACCAACTCGGCCGGAAAGCACGAGGCCGCGAGCTGGACGGGCCGCCCGTCGACGGAGTAGCGCCGCCGCCGCACCCACACCTCGTCGCAGCCGAGCACCCGCGCGGCGTCCTCGGCGGCCGGCTCGCGGGCGATCGTCAGATCGTCGACCACGTAGGGCCGGCCGGAGGCGTCGCCGTCCCAGATGGCCCTGCCCGTCCCCCATTGCTCGCGGGACAGGCGGCGCGAGCCGTGCCGGCGGATCGGCCGGAACTGCCGCACGTAGACCCCCGAACCCCGGCGCGGCACGGCCATGCCCTCGTTGATGAGCACCGACAGGGCCTGCCGCGCCGTGGCACGGGCGATGCCGTACTCGGCCATGAGGGCGTTCTCGCCCGGTAGGCGATCCCCATCGCGGAACTCGCCCGCCTGGATCGCCTGGCGCAGGCGATCGGCGATGCGGCGATAGATCGGGGGGTCGTGAGGTACCGGGGATTGCATCACGCTCTATCACCCTCAGTCACCAACGCGGTCCGCGTCTCCAGAGAACTTGCCCCGCCTTGTCCACGATCGCACAGATACTCAGGTTGGTCCCGTGCTTCTTTTGAGCGGAACGTGCCCGTGTGGTGATCTTCGGGGTCTTTCGTGCTTGGTTTACCGTGGACCGGTCCCGGTCGCCGCCCGCCCGGCCCGCCACGGCCGCGTCGCCAGGGCCGCCAGCACGGCGCCCGCGGCGTTCAGCAGGACGTCGTCGACGGACGAGACGCGGCCGAGGCGCAGGCCGTACTGAAGGGCCTCGACGGCGGCCGACAGCGCCGCGGCGAGCAGGGCGACGCGCCAGAGCGCGGAGAAGCGCGCCGAGCGGACCGGCAGCAGCGCGCCGAGCGCGGCGAAGACCAGAAGATTGCCTCCGACCTGCGCGAACACCGCGCCGAGCGGGGCGTGCGCCAGGTCGGCGAGATCGCGCAACGGCACCAGGCTGACGCCGGAGGCGCTGCCGGGAGTGAGGATCATCCACAGCCACGGGAGGGTCCCGGCGACGATGAAGACGTCCGCGTAGGCCGTCCGCGCGGGGCGGGGATGGCCCCGGCGGGCGCGCAGCCGCGCCAGCAGATGGGCGACGGCGATGGCCGCTGGGAGCAATAGAAATGTGGCTAATACGACATGTCCCCAAAGGTGCCATTCAAGCCGCATGAGGGACATCCTTCCCGATCGTGCACTCCCGCCGGCACATGATCGACGGACGCGCCGGGCGGCGCCGGGTAACAGGAAGCTGGCTCTGGAGAAAGGGTCGCCCGCCGCCGATCCGGACGGCCGGCGATCGGCGGGCGTGACTCAGAGTGAGAGCGAGGCGGAGAGGGCCGGGGGCCGGGCGGGCGGCTCCGAGGCCCTGAGGAAGCCGGAGCCGGACGAGAGGGCGGCGTCACCCGGCCGTATTGACAGGCGGCTCACCTGGGACGCAGTCTGTTGCGCATAGCGAATTTCGTTTCGCCATCATCAACTGAGGGGTGCCCCCGGTGATACCCGCCCGTCCCCTCGCGGCGCTGCCGCGGGGCGAAGCCCACCGGCTCGACGTCGATCGGCCCGGAGCCGTCCCCCGCCTGCCGCCGGGCGTGGCGGCCGAGGGAGCGGGGAGCCGGGCGTGACCGCCTCCAGCCTGCTGGCCACCCTCCCCGGCCACCTGTACACCGACCAGGACGTCTTCGCCCTGGAGCAGCGGCAGATCTTCGAGTCGATGTGGTTCTGCGCGGCCCGCGCGGACGACCTCGCCGGGCCCGGCGCCTTCCGCACCGCCCAGGTCGGGCGCGAGAGCGTCATCGTCAGCCGGGCCGAGGACGGTTCGATCCGCGCGTTCCTGAACGTCTGCCGCCACCGTGGCGCCCGCCTGTGCACCGAGGAGTCCGGGCAGGTCCGCCGGGCCTTCCAGTGCTCCTACCACGCCTGGGCCTACGACCTTTCCGGCACGCTCATCGCCGCGCCGAACCTCAGCACGATGCCCGACATCGACCGGGTCGAGTACGGCCTGGTCAAGGTGCACGTGCGCGAGTGGCTCGGGTACGTGTGGGTGTGCCTGGCCGACGAGCCGCCCCCCTTCGAGCAGGACGTGCTGGGCGCGGTCGTGACCCGGCTCGGCGACCTGGCGTCGATCGAGAACTACGGCGTCGAGAACCTCAAGGTGGGCCGCAGGATCGTCTACGACGTGCGGGCCAACTGGAAGCTGATCGTCGAGAACTTCATGGAGTGCTACCACTGCGCGACGATCCACCCCGAGCTGACCGCGGTGCTCCCCGAGTTCGCCGACGGGTACGCCGCCCAGTACTTCGTCGGCCACGGCGCGGCGTTCGGCGGCGGCGTCCAGGGGTTCACCGTCGACGGCTCGCCGGGGGTGGACCGCATCCCGACGGTCAGCGAGGAGCAGGACCGCCGCTACTACGCGATCACCATCAGGCCGCAGGTGTTCGTCAACCTCGTCCCCGACCACGCCATCGTGCACCGGATGTTCCCGCTCGCGCCCGACCGCACGGTCGTGGAGTGCGACTGGCTGTTCCTGCCGGAGGTCGTGGCGGCCGGCAAGGACATCGGGCCCTCCGTGGAGCTGTTCCACAAGGTCAACCTCCAGGACTTCGACGCGTGCGAGCGCTGCCAGCCGGCGATGGGCTCACGGGCCTACGCGCGCGGCGGCGTGCTCGTGCCGAGCGAGCACCACATCGCGGAGTTCCACGAATGGGTCGTCCGGCGGCTCGGCCTGCCGCGCTGACGGACGCCGGGTCCGTGCGAAGCGGAGGGCCAAGCGGGACGCGCCGCGAAGGCGCCCACGGCGAGCGGCGAGCCGGGAGACGCGCGGCGGCGAGGGTTATCCGGAGAAACCGAGCCGGTGGCTGATGTCGGCCGCGCCGCCGATCAGCGCCGGCGCCACCTGGTGCATGCGCTCCTCGCTGAAGCGGTAGGCGGGCCCTGACGCGCTGACGGCGGCCACCACCTCCCCGTCGTAGGAGCGGACGGCGGCGGCCACGGCGTTCAGCCCGATCTCGTACTCCTCCACCGTGACGGCGTACCCGCGCGTCCTGGCGTCCTCCAGCTGGGGGAGCAACTCGCCGGCGGAGGTGATGGTGGCCGGGGTGTAGCGGGCCATGCCGGCCGCGGCCAGCAGCCGGTCGCGGTGGCGCTCGTCCAGGTGGGCCAGCAGCATCTTGCCGCTGGAGGTGGCGTGCAGCGGGGTGAGCTGGCCCACCCAGTTGTACGCGGTGACCGCCGAAGGGCCGCGCACCTGGTCCAGGTTGACCGCGTAGTGGGATCGCACGACGGCGATGTTGACGGTCTCGCCGATCTCCTCGGCGAGGCGGCGGCAGACCGGGCGTCCCTGCTGGGTGAGGTCGAGTCGGGAGGCGACGCCGCCGGCCAGGCGGATGACGCCGAAGCTGAGGCGGTACTTGCCGCGGTCCTCGGCCTGCTCGACGAGGTTCCTGGCCTCGAGGGCGCCGAGCAGCCGGAAGGCGGTGGACTTGTGGACGCCGATCTCTGCCGCGATCTCGCTGACGCCGGCCTCGCCGCGCTGGGAGAGGATCTCCAGCACGGTGATGGCCCGGTCGACCGACTGCACGCCGGCCGAGGATTCGTTGCCCATAGCTGGGGACTGTAGGGCGTCGGCGTACCGGCAGTCCATTTGCGCCGCCGTCGTGCTATAGCCGTCCGATGGTTGCGGATGCCGCAACCTTATGCGTCAATCGCTACAACGCATTGCGCGACGTTTCTCCGCATATGCCAGATATGGCGATGAGAGCGAGACGAGGGTTATATGTACGACTTCGTCATCGTCGGTGGTGGTTCGGCCGGATGCGCCCTGGCGAACCGGCTGTCCGCCGATCCCTCGGTCCGGGTGCTGGTCCTGGAAGCGGGACGCCCGGACTTCCCCTGGGACGTCTTCATCCACATGCCGGCCGCGCTGATGTTCCCGATCGGCAGCCGGTTCTACGACTGGAAGTACGAGTCGGAGCCCGAGCCGCACCTGAACGGGCGGCGCGTCTACCACGCCCGCGGCAAGGTGCTCGGCGGATCGAGCAGCATCAACGGCATGATCTTCCAGCGGGGCAACCCGCTCGACTATGAGCGCTGGGCGGCCGACCCCGGCATGGGGACCTGGGACTACGCGCACTGCCTGCCGTACTTCAAGCGCATGGAGAACTGCACCGCCGACCCCGGCACCGCCTTCCGCGGCCACGACGGGCCGCTCGTGCTGGAGCGCGGACCGGCGGACGGCCCGCTGTTCACGGCCTTCTTCGAGGCCGCGCGGCAGGCGGGGTACCCGCTGACCGACGACGTGAACGGCTACCGCCAGGAGGGCTTCGCGCCGTTCGACCGCAACATCCGCCGGGGCCGCCGCCTGTCGGCCGCGCGCGCTTACCTCCACCCGGTCGCGAGGCGCCCCAACCTGACGGTCAGGACCAGGGCGTTCGTGACCCGCGTGCTGTTCGAGGGCGGGCGCGCCGTCGGCGTCGAGTGCAACGGCCGCACCGTGCGGGCGGGCGAGGTCATCCTGTGCGGCGGCGCGATCAACACCCCCCAACTGCTCCAGCTCTCCGGGGTGGGCGCGGCCGACGAGCTGTCGGCGGCGGGCGTGCGCCCCGTCCACCACCTGCCCGGCGTGGGGGAGAACCTCCAGGACCACCTGGAGGTCTACGTGCAGTACGGCTGCGGCCGGCCGGTGTCGATGCAGCCGGCGATGAAGTGGCGCAACCGGCCGTGGGTCGGCGCCCAGTGGCTGTTCCTGCGCAGGGGCCCGGGCGCGACCAATCACTTCGAGGCCGGCGGCTTCGTCCGGAGCAACGACGACGTCGCCTACCCGAACCTCATGTTCCACTTCCTGCCGGTCGCGGTGCGCTACGACGGCTCCGCCCCGGCCGGCGGCCACGGCTACCAGGTGCACGTCGGCCCCATGTACTCCGACGCGCGCGGCTCGGTGAAGATCCGTGACGCCGACCCCCGGGTGCGGCCGGCGCTGCGCTTCAACTACCTGTCCACCGAGCAGGACCGGCGCGAGTGGGTGGAGGCCGTCCGGGTGGCCAGGGACATCCTCGGCCGGCCGGCCATGGACGACTTCAACGCGGGCGAGCTGTCGCCGGGGCCGTCCGTGCGCACCGACCAGGAGATCCTCGACTGGGTCGCCCGCGACGCGGAGACCGCCCTGCACCCTTCCTGCACGGCGCGCATGGGCGTCGGCGAGGACGCCGTCGTCGACCCGCTGAGCATGCGGGTGCACGGGCTGGAAGGACTGCGCGTCGTGGACGCCTCGGTCATGCCGTACGTGACCAACGGCAACATCTACGCGCCGGTCATGATGGTCGCGGAGAAGGCCGCCGACCTGATCCTCGGCGACACCCCGCTGCCGCCCGAGCCGGTGGAGTTCTACCGGCATCCCGGCCGCGCCTCGGCGCCCTCGTCCCGTTGACCGCCGGTCTCGTCATCACCTCCGCCGTGGTGCGGCGGTGCGTTTTTCGGTCGGCAAGGGAAACGCGGCAAGCCTTGACCGGGGCGGTGCGCGGGAGGGACGATCTGTTCCTCGTTGAGCATTCGGATGCGTGATACGCAACCGAATTCGCGAAGGGAGAGGTCCGTGACCGAGCCCTGTCCCGGCCGCCCCGGGTGGCCGGCCCCCGCCCCTCCGGCCGCGAGGTGACCATGACCGCGACGTCGCAGGCCGGACCCCCGCAGCCCGCAGAGACGGTGACCCTCGACGTACGCGGTCTGTGGAAGGTCTTCGGCCCGCACCCCGAACGGGTGGCGGGCACGCCGCTCGCCGAGCTGTCGCGGGCCGAGCTGAAGGAGCGCACCGGCTGCGTCGCCGCCGTGCGCGACGTCTCCTTCGCCGTACGGCGCGGCGAGGTCTTCGTCGTGATGGGCCTCTCCGGCTCGGGCAAGTCGACCCTCGTGCGCTGCCTGACCCGGCTGGTCGAGCCGACCGCCGGCGAGGTGCGGCTGGACGGGCGGGACATCCGCGAGGCCGGCGACAAGCAGTTGCGCGAGCTGCGCCGCCACCGGTTCGCCATGGTGTTCCAGCACTTCGGCCTGCTGCCGCACCGGCGGGTGCTGGACAACATCGCCTACGGCCTGGAGATCCAGGGCCAGGGCAGGCCGGACCGCTACCGGCGCGCCACCGAGATGCTCGACCTCGTCGGGCTGGCCGGGTACGGCGAGTCCTATCCCGACCAGCTCTCCGGCGGCATGCAGCAGCGGGTGGGCCTCGCCCGCGCCCTCGCGGTGGACCCGGAGGTGATGTTCTTCGACGAGCCGTTCTCGGCCCTCGACCCGCTGATCCGCCGTGACATGCAGAACGAGGTCGTACGCCTGCACCACGAGGTCGGCAAGACGATGATCTTCATCACGCACGACCTGAGCGAGGCGCTGAAGCTCGGCGACCGCATCCTGATCATGCGCGACGGCGAGATCGTCCAGATCGGCACCCCCGACGAGGTGGTGGGCGCCCCCGCCGACGACTACGTCCGCGAGTTCGTGCGCGACGTGCCCCGCGCGGACGTGCTCACCCTGCGCTGGATCATGCGCCCGCCCGGGGACGGCGACGCGCTGGACGGCCCCGAGCTCGGTCCCAGCGTCGTCATCAAGGACGCCGTGCGCACCGTCCTGCGCGCCGACCGTCCCGTGCGGGTGGTCGCGGACGGCGAGCTGCTCGGCCTGGTCGGCAGCGCCGAGATGCTGGAGGTGATCGCCGGGTGACCGCCGGCCTCGCGGCCCGCCGGCCGGCGTGGTCGCGCCCGGGTTTCCTGCTCGGCGGCATTCTCGCCGCCTGGGTCGTGCTGTGGGTCGCCTTCCGCGGCCAGGCCACGCTCCCGCTGGACGGCGCAGAGCTCACGCCGCTGCACGTGCGCATCGGCCAGGCGGCGGAGGCCGTCGACGGCAGCCGAGACGAGAACCCGCTGTTCCTCTACTTCATCGACTACGTGCGGCTCTTCATCGACGATCTGGTCACCTTCATCCAGGCTCTGATCAGCAGGCCCTCGTTCGGCCGCCCGGTGCCGGTGATCGGCTGGCTCGGCGTGGCCGGCATCGCCGGGGCGGTCACCCTGCTGTTCGGCAACGTCCGGGTGGCGCTGCTGACCGTCGCGGGGTTCGTCTCCTTCGGGCTGCTCGGCCTGTGGCAGGAGAGCATGGACACGCTGGCGCTGACGACCGCCGCCGTCCTGCTGTCGCTGGCGGCGGGCATCCCCCTCGGCGTCTGGGCCGGGCTGAACGACCGGTTCGACCGGCTGGTCACCCCGGTGCTCGACTTCATGCAGACCATGCCGACCTTCGTCTATTTGGCGCCGCTGACGCTGTTCTTCCTCATCGGGCCGGCCAGCGCCACCGTCGCGACGATGATCTACGCCATCCCGCCGGCGATCAGAATCACCTCGCACGCGATCAGGCAGGTGCCCCGCGAGACCGTGGAGGCCGGCGCCTCGCTCGGCTCGACGCCCTGGCAGCTGCTCACCAAGGTGCGGCTCCCGCTGGCCGGGCGCACCATCATCGTCGGCGTCAACCAGACCGTCATGGCCGCGCTGTCCATGGTCACGATCGCCGCGCTCATCGACGCGCCCGGCCTGGGCAAGACCGTGCTGAAGGCCCTGGAGACCCTGGACGTCGGCACCTCGTTCAACGCCGGCCTGGCCATCGTGATCATGGCGATCGTGCTGGACCGCGGGATCTCGGCGGCCGGGCGCCGCGTCGAGACGGCGCACCGCGCCGGGCGCGCCCGCCGGCCTGTCCTGCGCCGCGTCCAGGTGGCCGCCGTCCTCGCCGGCACCGCCGTGCTGGTCTACCTGTCGCACGTCTATGTGTGGGCCGCGGAGTTCACGAGCGAGGCCGACCTCGGCTCCCACGTCCGCCGGGGCGCCGACGCGGCCGGCCAGTGGGCGCAGGCCAACCTGTACGCCTACACCAACGGACTGAAGAACCTCATCACCTACAGCCTGCTGAACCCGTTCGAGGCGGTGCTCACCGGGTCGCCGTGGTGGCTGGTGCTGCTGGTCGTCACCGCGACCGCGCTGGTGGTCGCGACGCCGCGGGTCGCGCTCGTGTGCGCCGCGTGCCTGGCGCTGCTGGTGGCGCTCGGCCTGTGGCAGGACGCGATGGTGACGCTGGCCTCGACGCTGGTCGCCATCGTGCTGGTGATGGCCCTGGGCATCGTGATCGGCGTGTGGATCGGCAGGGACGACCGCGCCGACCGGGTGATGCGCCCGCTGCTGGACGCCGGGCAGACCATGCCCGCGTTCGTGTACCTGGTGCCGATCCTCGGCCTGTTCGGCGCCACCCGGTTCACCGCGATCATCGCCGCGGTCGTCTACGCCGCGCCGGTGGCGATCAAGCTGGTGGCGGACGGCATCAGGGGCGTGTCCGCCGGGGCGGTGGAGGCCGCGACGGCCGCCGGGTCGAGCGCATGGCAGATCATCACCAAGGTGCAGGTCCCGATGGCGCGCGGCGCGGTCGCGCTGGCCGCGAGCCAGGGCCTTTGCTACGTGCTCGCCATGGTCGTGGTCGGCGGGCTGGTCGGCGCGGGCGCGCTCGGCTACGACGTCGTGTCGGGGTTCTCGCAGCTGCAGCTCCGCGGCAAGGGCCTGGCCGCGGGCCTCGCGATCGTCGTGCTCGGCACCATGCTCGCCGCGATCACCAAGGCCCTGCAGCGTCGCGGAGCCCGCGCGGCCTGGGGAGCCCGCGGAGCTCGCGGAGCCCGCGGAGCTCGCGGAGCTCGGACATCGCCCGTCACGGGTGCGCAACGGCCGCCTAGGGCGGCCCTGTGATCAGGAGGACCCTGGTGAGTGTTTCGAGGACGGTTTCGAGGACGGGTTCGACGACCACACGGCCGAGGGCGGCCGTACTGGTGGCGGCCGTCGGCCTGCTGGCCTCCGCGTGCGGCGGGGCGAAGGTCGGCGAGACGCCGGCGGCCTCCGGGGACGCCGCGTCGGCGAAGAAGGCGTGCGGCGCGGTCAACATCGCCATCAACCCCTGGGTCGGCTACGAGGCCAACGCGGCCGTGATCGCGTACGTGGCCGAGAAGGAGCTCGGCTGCCAGGTCACCAAGAAGGACCTCAAGGAGGAGGTGGCCTGGCAGGGCTTCGCCACCGGCGAGGTCGACGCGGTCGTGGAGAACTGGGGCCACGACGACCTGAAGAAGAAGTACATCGAAGAGCAGAAGGTCGCCGTCGAGGCCGGCCCGACCGGCAACAAGGGCGTCATCGGCTGGTACGTGCCGCCGTGGATGGCGCAGAAGTACCCCGACATCACCGACCACAAGAACCTCGACAAGTACGCCGGCCTGTTCAAGACCTCCGAGTCCGGCGGCAAGGGCCAGCTTCTGGACGGCGACCCCTCGTTCGTCACCAACGACGCGGCGCTGGTCAAGAACCTCGACCTGGACTACAAGGTCGTGTACGCGGGCAGCGAGGCCGCGCTGATCACCGGGTTCCGGCAGGCGGAGGCGCAGAAGAAGCCGATGCTCGGCTATTTCTACGAGCCGCAGTGGTTCCTGTCGGAGGTCAAGCTCGTCAAGGTGAACCTGCCGCCCTACACCGAGGGCTGCGACGCCGACGCCGCCAAGGTGGCGTGCGACTACCCGCCGTACGAGCTCGACAAGATCGTGAGCAGGAGGTTCGCCGACTCGGGCAGCCCGGCCTACGACCTGGTGAAGAACTTCACCTGGACCAACGACGACCAGAACCTCGTGGCCAAGTACATCTCCGAGGACAAGATGTCCGCGCAGGACGCCGCGAAGAAGTGGGTCGCCGACAACCCCGAGAAGGTGAAGGGGTGGCTGCCCACCGGCTGAGCCGCTCTTGACACCCCCTGGGCGGCCGGTCACGCTTGTTGCGAACTGCGCATCACGTCTCAACATGCGCAACTGAGGAGCGGCGTATGGCAGGCCCCCGGGTCGTCGTCATCGGAGCGGGCGTCGTGGGCGCGGCCCTCGCCGACGAGCTTTCCGCCCGCGGCTGGGACGACATCACCGTGGTCGACCAGGGCGCGCTCCCGGCGGCGGGCGGCTCCAGCTCCCACGCGCCCGGCCTGGTGTTCCAGACCAACCCGTCCAAGACGATGACCGAGATGGCCCGCTACACCGTCGAGAAACTGGTGGCGCTCGGCTGCTTCCTGCAGGTCGGCGGCCTGGAGGTGGCCACCACCCCCGAAAGGCTCACCGACCTGCGCAGACGGCACGGCTGGGCTGCCGCCTGGGGTCTCACGGCCCACCTCCTCACGCCGGAGGAGTGCGTCCGGCGGCACTCGCTGCTCGACCCCGGACGGGTGCTCGGCGGCCTGTACGTCCCGGCCGACGGCATCGCCAGGGCGGTGGCCGCCGTCGAGGCGCAGCTCGCCCGCGCCCGCGCGCGCGGCGTCCGCGTCCTTCCCCGGCACGAGGTGCTCGACGTGCGCGCCGAGGACGGCCGGGTGACCGCCGTCCGCACCGACCAGGGAGAGCTCCCCGCCGACGTCGTCGTGTGCTGCGCGGGCATCTGGGGACCCAAGGTCGCCGCCATGGCCGGCATGAACCTGCCCCTCACGCCGCTCGCCCACCAGCTCGCCTGGACCGGCCCCGTCCCGGCCCTCGCCGGCCGGGCGGGCGACCCCGGGCCCGGGGGGACGCACCGCGAGGCGACCCGCCCGATCCTGCGGCACCAGGACGCCGACCTGTACTACCGGGAGCGGCACGACCGGCTGGCCGTCGGCTACTACGGCCACCGCCCGATGCCGGTGCGCCCCGAGGACATCGCGCCGGTCGGCGCGGCCGAGGTGATGCCGTCGGTGACCCCGTTCACCCCCGGCGACTTCGCCCCGGCCTGGGAGGAGACCCGCTCCCTGCTCCCGGCCACCCGCGAGGCCGAGATCGAGGAGGGCATCAACGGGCTGTTCTCCTTCACCACCGACAACATGCCGCTGCTCGGCGAGTCGGCCGAGGTCAAGGGCTTCTGGGTCGCCGAGGCGGTGTGGGTCACCCACTCGGCGGGCGTGGCGCGCGCCATGGCCGAATGGCTGGTCGACGGGCACTGCTCGTCGTTCGACCTGCACGAGTGCGACGTCAACCGGTTCGAGCCGCACCAGCTCGCCCCCGAGTACGTGCTGACCCGCGACTGCCAGAACTTCGCCGAGGTCTACGACATCATCCACCCGCTCCAGCCGCCGGAGAACCTGCGCCCGCTGCGGGTCAGCCCCTTCCACGCGCGGCAGCGCGAACTGGGCGCCGTCCCGCTCGAGGCCGCAGGATGGGAACGCCCCCAGTGGTACGAGGCCAACGCCGCGCTCGCCGAAGGCAGGGACATCCCGGCGCCCGGCGAGTGGGCGGCGCGCCACTGGTCCCCCATCGTGGGCGCCGAGGCGCTGGCCTCCCGCGAGGGCGTCGCCCTGTACGACATGACCGCGCTCAAGCGGCTGGAGGTCGCCGGGCCCGGCGCGGCGGCGTTCCTGAACCGCGTCTCCACCGGCGAGGTCGACAAGGCCGTCGGGACGGTCACCTACTGCCTGCTCCTCGACCACGACGGCGGCATCCGCAGCGACATCACCGTCGCCCGCCTCGGCCGCGACCTGTTCCAGGTCGGCGCCAACGGCAACCTCGACCTCGACCGGCTCACCCGGCACCTGCCCGCCGACGGCTCGGCGACCGTCAGGGACATCACCCCCGGCACGTGCTGCGTCGGCGTGTGGGGGCCGCGCGCCCGCGACGTCGTGGCGCCGCTCACGACGGCCGACTTCTCCGCCGAGGGCTTCCGCTACTTCCGCGCCAAGCGGGCGTACATCGGCGCCGTGCCGGTCACCGCGCTGCGCCTGTCCTACATCGGCGAGCTGGGCTGGGAGCTGTACACGACCGCCGACATGGGGCTGAAGCTGTGGGACACGCTGTGGGAGGCCGGGCAGGCGCACGGCGTCGTCGCCGGCGGGCGCGGGGCGTTCACCAGCCTGCGCCTGGAGAAGGGCTACCGCTCCTTCGGCGCCGACATGACCTACGAGCACGACCCGTACGAGGCCGGCCTCGCCTTCGCGGTGAAGACGGGCAAGGACGACTTCATCGGCAAGCGGGCGCTGGCCGCGCGCGAGGCGTCGGTGCGCCGCCGCCTGACCTGCCTGACGGCCGACGACCCCGCCGACGTGGTGATGGGCAAGGAGCCGGTGTACGACGGCGACGCCTGCGTGGGGTATGTCACCAGCGCGGCGTACGGGTACACCATCGGCAAGGCCATCGCCTACGCCTGGCTGCCCGCCGGCCTGGCGGTCCCCGGCCGGCGGGTGCACATCGGCTACTTCGGCAGGCGCGTCCCCGCCGTCGTGGCGCGCGAACCGCTGTTCGACCCCGCCATGAAGCGGCTGCGCGCGTGACGGGCGCCGGGCTGCGCACGACGCGGGCGGGACGCCACGGCGGGCACACGACCGGACGCCGTGTCCGGCGCACGACCGGACGCCGTGACGCGGTGACGACGGGAGAACGATGACCGGCCCTGCTCACATCGCCGGACCCGGGGACGGCGCCGCCCTCTGGCGCGGCCTCGCCGAACCGGACGCCTCCTACGACGTCGTCATCGTCGGCGGCGGCGGGCACGGCATCGCCACCGCCTACTACCTCGCCAAGAACCACGGCATCACCAACGTCGCCGTGCTCGAACGGGGCTGGCTCGCCGGCGGCAACATGGCCCGCAACACGACGATCATCCGCTCGAACTACCTGTGGGACCAGAGCGCCGGCATCTACGAGCACGCGCTCAAACTGTGGGAGGGGCTGGAGGAGGAGCTCGGCTATCGGCTGCTGTTCAGCCAGCGCGGCGTGCTCAACCTCGCCCACAGTCTGCAGGACGTGCGCGACGGCGTGCGCCGCGTCAACGCCAACCGGCTCAACGGCGTGGACGCCGAATGGCTCGGCCCCGAGCAGGTCAAGGAGATCTGCCCCATCGTCGACGTCCGGCCCGACGTCCGCTACCCCGTGCTCGGCGCCACCTACCAGCCCCGCGCGGGCATCGCCAAGCACGACCACGTCGCCTGGGGGTACGCCCGCGCGGCCGCCGCGCTGGGCGTCCACTTCGTCGAGCACTGCGAGGTCACCGGCATCGAGGTCTCCGGCGGACGGGTCCAGGCCGTCCGGACCACGCGCGGGCGCGTCGCGGCGGGACGGGTCGCGCTCAGCGCGGCCGGCCACTCGGCCGTCGTCGCCGGGATGGCCGGGCTGCGGCTGCCCGTGCAGAGCCACACTCTCCAGGCGCTGGTCTCCGAGCTGCTCGAACCGGTGCACCCGACGGTCGTCATGTCCAACGCCGTCCACGTGTACGTCAGCCAGGCCCACAAGGGCGAGCTGGTCATGGGCGCCGGCATCGACGCGCCCAACTCCTACCGCAGGCGCGGCGCCTTCCACATCATCGAACGGCAGATGGCCGCGGCCCTGGAGCTGTTCCCGATCTTCGCCAGGGCGCACGTGCTGCGCACGTGGGGCGGGGTGGTCGACGTCACCCCTGACGCCTCGCCCATCGTCGGCCTCACCCCGGTCGGCGGCCTCTACGTCAACTGCGGCTGGGGGACCGGCGGCTTCAAGGCGACGCCCGGCGTCGGCCGGTGCTACGCGCACACCATCGCCAACGACGAGCCGCATCCGCTCAACGCGCCCTTCGACCTCGAGCGATTCACCACCGGCGCGCTCGTGGACGAGCACGGCGCCGCCGCCGTGGCCCACTGAAGGAGCCCTCCTTTCGATGCTGTCGATCCCCTGCCCGTGGTGCGGGCCGCGCGACGAGGCCGAGTTCCGGTACGGCGGGCAGGCCGGCGTGGCCTACCCCGCCGACCCGGGCGCGCTCACCGACGAGGAATGGGCGCGCTACCTGTTCTTCCGCGACAACCCCGAGGGCCCGTTCCGCGAACGCTGGCACCACGCCGCGGGCTGCCGCCGCTGGTTCGACCTCACCAGGGACACCGCGACCGACGAGATCCTCCCCGGAGGCGGGCGATGACCGGGCGGCGGCGGGACGGGCACGCGGGCGAGGTGCTGCGGTTCGCCTTCGACGGCCGGCCCTACGAGGGACGCCGGGGCGACACGCTCGCCTCCGCGCTGCTCGCGGCCGGCGTGCGCCGGGTCGGCACCAGTGTCGCGCTGGGCCGCCCGCGCGGCGTCTTCGGCTCGTGGACCGAGGAGCCGAGCGCCGTCGTCCAGATCGACCATCCCTACTCCGAGCCCATGGCGCAGGCCACCACGGTCCCGCTGCGCGAGGGCCTGGCCGCCTCCTCCCTCGTGGCGGGCCGCGGCCGCCTGTCTCCGGAGCCCGACCCGGCGCGCTACGACGCCACGCACGCGCACTGCGACGTCCTGGTGGTGGGCGCGGGACCGGCCGGGCTCGCCGCGGCGCGGGCCGCCGCGGCCACCGGAGCCCGGGTGATCCTCGCCGACGACCGCCCAGAGCCAGGAGGCACCCTCGCCGACACCGCCGAAACGGTCGAGGGCCGCCCCGGCGCCGAATGGGCGCTCGCCGTGGCCGCCGACCTGCGCGCCCGGCCCGACGTGCGCGTCCTGACCGGCACCAGCGTCATCGGCTACTACGACCATGACTACCTGGTGGCCGTCGAACGACGCGGCGAGGACGCGGTCACGCGGGAACGCGTCTGGCGCGTACGCGCCCGCAGGGTCGTCCTGGCCACCGGCGCGCACGAGCGGTCGGTCGCCTTCGGCGGCAACGACCTCCCCGGCGTCATGCTCGCCTCCGCGGCCCGTGCGTACGCCAACCGGTACGGTGTGCTGCCCGGCCGCCGCGCGGTGGTCTTCACCTGCGGCGACAGCGGGCACGACGCCGCCCGCGACCTCGCGGCCGCCGGCGTCGCGATCGCCGAGATCGCCGACGCCCGGGAGGGCCGGCTCGTCACGGGCGCCCTGGCCGCGACCGGCCCCGGCGGCGACGGCGGCGTGCGCGCGGTGCTCGTCGGCACCCGCGAGGTCGAGGCCGACCTGCTCGTGGTCTCCGGCGGCTGGAACCCCGTCGTCCACCTGTTCAGCCAGGCCGGAGGCCGACTGGAGTACGACGACCACCTGGCCGCCTTCCGCCCGGCGGACCCGTTCGCCGCGCGGGGGAGCGTGCGGGCGGCGGGGGCGGCGCGGGGCGTCTTCTCCCTTCCCGGATGCCTGGCCGACGGCGCCGCTGCCGGATCCGGCGCCCCGCCCATCCAGACGCCCGCCCCGGCGGGACCACCCCCCGAGCACGTCTGGCTCGTTCCGCCGCTCGCCTCGCCGTCCCCCGCCGCGGAGCTCCCGGGCGACTACACGCGCCACTTCGTGGACCTCCAGCGGGACGTGACCGTGGCCGACATCCAGGCGGCCACCACCGGGGCGGGGCTGCGTTCCGTCGAGCACGTCAAGCGCTACACCACGGCCGGCACCGCACACGACCAGGGCAAGACCTCCGGCACGCTGACCGGCGCCATCGTCGCTCACACGCTCGGCGCCGGGCTCGCGGAACTCGGCACCACCACCTTCCGCGCCCCCTACGTGCCGGTGTCCTTCGCCGCCCTCGCCGGGCGCGACCGGGGCGCGCTGCACGACCCCGTGCGGGTCACCGCGATGCACGACCTGCACATCGGGCACGGCGCGGTGTTCGAGGACGTCGGCCAGTGGAAGCGGCCACGGTACTACCCGCGCCCGGGGGAGGACATGGAGGCCGCGGTGCTGCGCGAGTGCCGCGCCGTGCGCGAGGCCGCGGGCGCCATGGACGCCTCCACCCTCGGCAAGATCGATGTCCAGGGGCCCGACGCGGCCGCGTTCCTGGACCGCCTCTACACGAACATGATGAGCACCCTGAAGGTCGGCGCGATCCGGTACGGCGTCATGTGCCGCGCCGACGGCATGGTGTTCGACGACGGCACCGTCATCCGCCTGGCCCCCGGCCGGTTCCTCCTCACCACGACCACCGGCAACGCGGCCGCCGTCCTGGACTGGATGGAGGAGTGGCTGCAGACCGAATGGCCCGGCCTGCGGGTGCGCTGCACCTCGGTCACCGAGCAGTGGGCCACGCTCGCCCTGGCCGGGCCCGGCTCGCGCGCCGTGCTCGCCGGGCTCGCCCCCGGCCTGGCGGTGGACGCCGAGAGCTTCCCGTTCATGACCTGGCGCGACGCCGAGGTCGCCGGCATCGACGCGCGGGTGTGCCGCATCAGCTTCTCCGGCGAGCTGGCCTACGAGATCAACGTCAGCTGGTGGCACGGCCACGCGCTGTGGAAGGCCGTACTCGCGACCGGCGCCGTCACGCCGTACGGCACCGAGACCATGCACGTGCTCCGCGCGGAGAAGGGGTACCCGATCATCGGCCAGGACACCGACGGCACGGTCACCCCCGCCGACCTCGGCATGAGCTGGATCATCTCCAGGAGCAAGCCCGACTTCATCGGCAGGCGGTCCTTCGCCCGGCCCGACACCGCCCGCGCCGGCCGCCGCCATCTGGTGGCGCTGCTCCCCGACGACCCCGCCGAACTCCTTCCCGAAGGCGCACAGCTCGTCGCCGCCGGCCGCCTCCCCGAGCCTCCCGTGCCCATGCTCGGCCACGTGACCTCCTCCTACCGCAGCGCCGCCCTGGGCCGCGCCTTCGCGCTCGCGCTGGTCACCGGCGGCAGGGACAAGATCGGCGCGCGTCTGCAGGCCTACACCGGCGCCGGCCTGGTCCCGGTGACGGTCGCCCACCCCGTCCTCTACGACCCCGAGGGAACCCGTCGTGATGGTTGAACCGGTCAGCCCGCTCGCGGGGTTCGGCGGGATCTCCGGCCCGCGGCTCCAGGTGCGGGAGATCCCCTTCCTGCGGCAGGCGAACCTGCGCCTGGACCCCGCCCGGCAGCCGTCCGGTCTCGGGGTGCGGCTGCCGCTGGAGCCGAACACGTGGCTGCGCTCGGGGGACGCCGACGTGGTCTGGCTGGGGCCGGACGAGTGGCTGGTGATCGGCGACGCCGGCCTCCCCCGCTCGGAGGAGATCGCCGTGACCGACGTCTCGGCGCAGCGGACCACCATCGAGGTGGCGGGCCCCGGCGCCCGCGACCTGCTGGCGCACGGATGCGCCATCGACCTGCACCCATCGGTGTTCGGACCCGGCCGTTGCGCGCAGACCATGCTGGCCCGCGCCCAGGTCGTCCTGATCGCGGGAGAGGACGACGGGTTTCGCGTGCTCGTCCGGGCCTCCTACGCCCGCTACCTCGCCGACTGGTTGGCCGACGCCGCCGTGGACCTCTGAACGGCGCGCACCACGGGCGTCGCATCGAGGGCCGGCTGGACGGTTCGTGGCACGGACGTCGCCTTGACGACCCGCTGGTGGCACGTGGCACGGGCGCGCCTCGAAGGCCGGCGTGCGCGGCGGCTCGTCACCGAGCGTGAGAGCCTGGACGGGCTCAGCCGCCGGCATGCGCTGTGTGGCCGATGTAGGACAACGTCATGCTGATTACACCCAGTGATTGTGTGCGCACATTCGGTTCTTTAGCCTTGACGCATGCCCTCCCCTACCATGCCGGTCCGCCGTTGGTCCTCGCCCGTTTCGCGGACGGGTGCGCGGCCATGGCGATGACGATCAACGAGCTCAAGGACAAATACAGCAGTAAGTGGCTCGTGTCCGACGCCGTCGGCGGCGGCTGGTACGCCGTCCGGCGGCACGGCGTCTCGCGGAACCTCCTGCGGCGCGGCCTGTCCAACGTCCGCTGCGCGGCCACGCTCAACGAACTCGCGGCACACCTGGCCGCCGAGGTCCAGCTCGAAGAGCGCCTCATGCGCACCGACGAGGCGACCCCCGTCAGAGGGTGAACACCTCGCGTCACGGCGAGGGCAGCAGGGCGGGCGTCCCGTGGTAGAGATGGCCGGGTGACCGCGGCATCGAACCCTCCCTCCCCGCCGCCGCTGGCGGGCATGCGGGTCGTCGAGCTGTCCAGCTTCGTGGCCTCACCGCTCGGCGGGATGACCCTGGCACAGCTGGGCGCCGACGTGATCCGCGTCGACCAGATCGGCGGCGGCCCCGACCACGGCCGCTGGCCGCTGGCCCCGTCGGGCGCGAGCCTCTACTGGGCGGGGCTGAACAAGGGCAAGCGGTCGGTCACGGTGGACCTCCGCGCGCCGGAGGGCCGCCGCCTGGTCGCGGCCCTGGTCGCCTCGAGCGGCCCGCAGGGCGGCATCGTGCTCACCAACGCCCCGCCGCGCGACGGACTCACCCGCGAAGACCTTCAAGCCCTGCGCCCCGACCTGATCCATGCCCGGCTGCTCGGCCACCGCGACGGGAGCAACGCCGTCGACTACACCGTGAACGCCTCGGCCGGCTTCCCGCACCTGACCGGCCCGCGAGACCACGACGGCCCGGTCAACCACGTGCTGCCCGCCTGGGACCTCGCCTGCGGGCTGTACCTCGCGGTCGGGCTGCTCGCCGCCGAGCGGCACCGGCTGCGCACCGGCGAGGGGCAGTGGCTGGAGATCGCGCTGCACGACGTCGCGCTCGCCACGGCGGGGAACCTCGGCTACCTGGCCGAGGCCCAGCTGTGCGCCGCGCCGCGCCCGCGACTCGGCAACCACCTGTTCGGCGACTTCGGCCGGGACTTCACGACCGCCGACGGGCACCGCGTCATGGTCGTCGTGCTCACACCGCGCCACTGGCGGGACCTGCTCGCGGTGACCGGCCTCGGCGAGGTGGCCGCCGCGCTCGAACGGGCCCTCGGCGCCGACTTCCGCCGCCAGGCCGACCGCTACACCTACCGCGAGTCCCTCGGCGGGATCCTCGCGCCCTGGTTCGAGGGGCGCACGTGCGAGCGGCTCGAACGCGACCTCGCGGGCACGTCGGTTCTGTGGTCCCGTTACCGCACGCTCGCCGACCTGGTGGGGGACGACGGCGCGCTGCTGCGCGCCAGTCCGGTGATCGGCGAGCTCGACCAGCCCGGCATCGGCCCTCATCTCGCCCCCGGCCCGCCCCTGGTGTTCGGCGGGCGGCAGTCGCCGCCGCGGCCCGCGCCGGTGCTCGGGCAGCACACCGGCGAGGTGCTGAGCGAGCTCCTCCACCTGTCACCGGCCGACCTGGCGGATCTCCGCGCCCGCGGCCTGGCCGGTGAGTGACGCCCGCCCCTCACCGGTACGCTTCCCCCGGTTCCCGCGCGGCGCGGCCGGCGATGAGTCCACGGTCCGGCGAGGGGCGCCGTCCCGGCTCACCGGTACGTCGCGTGAGCCTCCCGCACGACCGCGAGGACCTCCGCGAGGACGCCCGGGGTGGCGCAGACGGTGGCCGTGGACCGCATGGTGTGCGGCGTGCCGTCGCGGTCGACGACCAGCGCCCCCGCCTCCCTGGCGATGGCGACGCCGGCCGCGGTGTCCCACGGCCGGTTGTTCATCATGAGGCAGGCGTCGATCCTGCCCTCGGCGACCCAGGCGAGGTCGATCGCGGCGGACCCGAACATGCGGATGCGCTGGGCCCTCCCGGCGAGCAGGCCGGTGATCGCCAGCCGGAGCCGGTTCTCCTCCGGAGCGCCGTCGCCGACGGCGAAGTCCCCGACCGAGACGAGCGCGCCGTCCAGGGCGGCGGCGGCGCTCACCTTGATCGGCTCGCCGTCCACGGTCGCACCGAGGCCCTCGGCGGCCGAGTGACGGGAGCGGAGGAACGGCAGCTCGATGACGCCGAGGACGGGGACGTCCCCGCGCACCAGGCCCAGCGACACCGCGCACAAGGGCAGGCCGTGGAGGAAGTTCACCGTGCCGTCGACCGGGTCCAGCACCCACCGCAGCCCCGCCCCGGGCTCCCACCCGGCCCCTTCGGCCTGCTCCTCGCCCAGGAAGCCGATCTCAGGGGTGCGCTCGCGGAGGTGGTCGCGGACCGCCCGTTCGACGGCGTAGTCGACCTCGGTCGCCATGTCGCGGTCGCCCTTGGCCGTGACGACCCCGGGAAGACGCGTTCTGATGAGCTCGCTCGCGATGCCGGCCGCTTCTTGTGCGACGGAAAGAAGACCCCGCGCGTCGTCGCCCATGCCGAACTCCCGCTCCCCGTGTGAGTCGCCGATTCGGGTGGGAGCCCGAACGCCGTATGACGATGACTCTAGGACGACTCTAGGACCCTCCTTCATCGATCCGCGATCGTGGTCCGCCGCGGCCGGCCCCGCGGGCCAAGGGGCGCGGCGGCGCCTGTTCCCCGGCCTCGGCCAGCGACTCCTCGTCCCACAGCCGCCGCATCTCGGGGCAGTCCGCCAGCAGCTCGCCGAGCGTGCCGCGGCCGGCGACCCGGCCGCGGTCCAGCACGACGACCTGGTCGGCCCGTTCGAGCGCCGCCCGCCGGTGCGACACCACCAGCAGGGTTCCCGGCCCGCTCCCGTCGCGCGCGGCGGCGGCGATGCGCTCCCACAGCAGCTTCTCGGTCGCGACGTCCAGCGCCGACGACAGGTCGTCCACGACGAGCAGGTCCGGCGCCCGGACCAGCGCCCGGGCCGCGGTCGCCCGCTGGACCTGCCCGCCGGACAGCCGTACGCCACGAGGTCCCACCACGGTGTCCAGGCCGTCCGGCATGCCGGCCACGTCCTGTTCGAGCGCGGCGAGTTCGAGCGCGAGGCCGATGCGCTCGTCGTCCGCCGGGCGGCCGAGCAGCAGGTTCTCCCGCAGGGACTCGGAGAACAGCCGCGGGACCTGGCCGGCGTACGCGGCGCGGTCCGGCACCAGGAAGGTGCCCGGATCCTCGACGTGTCGGCCGTTCCAGGTGATCGTCCCTGCGTCCAGCGGCACCAGGCCGAGCAGGGCGCGCACCAGCGTCGTCTTGCCCGAACCGACGGCCCCGGTGATCACCGTGAAGGATCCGCGTTCGACGCGCAGGCCGACCGCGTACAGGCCCTGGCCCCGCGCACGGGCGTCTCCGTTCCCTTGCCCTTCGCGTCCGGTTCCGAAGTGCACCGAGAGCCCGCGCGCCTCGATGACCCGCAGCGCGTCGTCACGGCCCGGCGACGACGTTGCCGTCGCCGTCGCCGGGGGGTTCCGCTTGAACCAGACGCCGCTCGCGCGCGACAGGTCGCGCGCGTCCTCGTGCGGGGCCATCAGCCGGCCGAGCCGTTCGACGGCGACGGCCGCCTGCGGCAGGCGCGACAGCATCGAGCCGGCCGTCCGCGGCAGCGCGGCCAGCCAGCCGGCGTAGCTGGTGAACAACGCGAGATCGCCCACGGTGAACTCGCCCCGCCGCATCGCCGACGCGGAGAGCAGGAGGACGAGCCCGATGCTGATCTCGACGGTCGTACCCGTCGCGGTGTCCAGCATGTCGGTCGCCAGCCGGTCCTTGACGGCCGCGTCCCGACGGGCCCGGTTCTGCGCGCGCAGGCGTTCCAGCACGGCGTCCTCGGCGCCGGCGGTCTTGATCGCCAGCACGCCGGCGAAGGCGTCGCCGATGAACGCGGTGACGACCGCGCCGAGGACGCGGGCGCGCCGGTGCAGGCGCTGGACCAACCCGCGCAGGATCCGGTTCAGCACGCCGATCGTGATCATCGGCACCAGCAGCACGAGGGTGACGACCGGGTCGATCGCCGCCATGACGACCAGCGCGGCGACGCTGAACAGCGTCGCCCCGGCCAGGCTCACGATGTCGTCGGTGAGCTGGACCAGGTCGCTCACGTCGTCGCGCAGGCGCGCCATCGCCTCGCCCGAGGAGTGCGGCAGCCGGCGCGCGGCCGGGCCGCGCGCGGTGAGGATCGAGCGCAGCAGGTTCGCGCGCAGCACGGTCACCGCCGCGTCCCACCAGTAGGTGCCGTAGACCCAGGCGATGACCATGATCAGACCGCGGACGGCCTCCACGCCCACGAACACCGCGCACAGCCGGAGGGAGTCCTCGAGGGTGACGCCGCGGTGCGCGCCGATCCGGTCGAAGATCGCTTGCAGGACGAGCCCGCCGGCGAGGGGCAGGACGCTGACCGGCGCCCAAAGGAGCGCGCCGATCAGGTACCGGGGGAAGCCGGCGATGCGGGTGAGCCGCAGGACCAGGAGCGTGGCGGGCCTCATCAGCGCACCCCCGCCGCGTCGAGCAGGTGGGCGAAGCGGCTTCGAGGATCGGCCGCCAGATCCTCGCGGAGGCCGTACTCGACGATCTCTCCGCCCTCGACGACCGCGATCTTGTCCACTCTGGAGAGCGAGGAGAGGCGGTGCGCGATGAGCACGCCCGTCCGCCCGGCCAGCAGCCGGTCGGTGACGTGCTCGATGCGCCGCTCGGTGGCCGGATCGAGCCGGCTGGACGCCTCGTCCAGGACCACGAGCCCGGGGTCGGCGAGGAACGCCCGGGCGAACGCCAGCAACTGCGCCTCACCGGCCGACAGGCCGCCCGCCTGGCCGCCCAGCTCGGTGCCGAGCCCGTCGGGCAGACCGGCCAGCCAGTCGCCGAGCCCGACGTCGGCCAGGATCGCGCGCAGCCGGCGATCGTCGGCCTGCGGCCGGAACAGCGTGAGGTTGTCCCGGACGGAGGCGGCGAAGAGCTGGACATCCTGCGTCACGACGCAGACGCGCCGGCGCAGCGACACCGGGTCGGCGTCCCGCAGGTCGAGCCCGCCGACCCGCACGCTCCCCTCGGTCGGGTCGTACAGGCGCAGCAGCATCCGGGCGATGGTCGTCTTGCCGCTGCCGGTGCGCCCCACCAGGCCGAGCGTCTCGCCCGGCGCCAGGGCGAGGGTGACGTCCGACAGCACCTGCTCGCGGTCGCCGGGGTAGACGAACCCGACCCCGTCGAGGCGCACGCCGAGCGGCCCGGCGGCGGGCAGCGGCCGCGGGTCGGCCGGCTCGGGGATCGTCCGCCGTTCGGCGAGCAGATCCCCGATGCGCGCGAGGCCGGCCAGCGCCGTCTGGTACTGCTTGAGCTGGTCGATCAACCGCTCGAGCGGCGTGCGCACCATCTGCGTGTACTGGAACAGCAGCACGGCCGTGCCGACGGCGAGGGCGCCCGACTGGCGGCCCCACGCGGCCAGGGCCAGGACCAGGGCCGTGCCGGCCGCGAACGCCACCGACGTGCCCGCGAGCAGGCTGCTCCTGACGCGGTCGGCCCGCACCTCCGCGCGGTACATCGTGGCGCTCACCTGGTGGAAGCGGTTCACGGAGTGCTCGCCCGCGCCGTTGGCCCTGATGTCCTCCACGGCGGCGAGCCGTTCCTCCATGGTGCCGAACACGGCGGCGCTCGCGGCTCGCGCGCGGGTGGCGGACGGGACGGCGAGCCGCTGCGCGCGGGCCATGAGGAGCCCGATCAGCACGCAGTACAGCAGGAGCACGCCGCCGAGCCGCAGGTCGGTGGCGAGCACGACGACCAGCACGCCGGCGAGGAGCAGCACGCCCGCGACGACGTCCATCACGAAAGCGACGACGAAGTCGGCGACGGCGACCACGTCGCCGTCCACCCGCTCGATCATCTCGCCGGGGGTGCGCCTGCCGTGGAAGGCCATGTCCAGGCCGAGCGCGTGCCCGGCGAGGTCCTCCCGCAGGCGGTTGGTGCCGTCCCAGGCGAGTCGGCTCGCCAGCCAGGCGGTGAGCATGCGCGCCGCCTGCCCGGCGACGGCGAGGACGAGGTAGCCGAGCGCCACGAGCGTCAGATGACGGGTGGTCGCGCCGCCGATCGCGTCGTCGACGAATCGGCGGGTCACCTGCGGCGCGATCAGGGGCAGGACGGTGGCGGCGCCGGTGGCCGCGACGAGGCCGACGGCGGCGCGGCGCCCCGGGCGGAAGGAGCGCAGGACGGCCGGGCGGTTCACCGGCGACCGTCCTTGAGCAGCGGCCGCGCCATGCGCGGCGGACATGCCCGGCGGCAGTCCTGGAGAACCGGCCCACGGTCGAGGTGGTGCCGGGAAACCGGCTCACGGAAGAGGCCGTGGCCGGCGCGCGCGGTCAGGCAGCCGTCATCGGCGTGTCCATGCGAGGAGATCTGTTCGTACGGCGCTATCACGAAGCGTCATGTCCTTTTGACGGGTGGCGAATACCTGGCGAATGGACTCGAACGCTTCAGACATTTCGCCTCCTCGTCGGACCTGCTGACCCTCGGGAGTACAACAGACACGACTCCGGCGCGACAACAGGTTTACCGCCGCCCGCCGCCCGCCCAGCGGGCCGGATTCCGTTCACCGAGTGTAGGTAAGCGTCTCGCCGTGCCCGCGCGTATAGGGGATGTGGAGCATCTGCAGTTCGAGGATTTCTACCAGGAGAACCGGGATGACTGCCTCCGGGCGGTGCTGGCCGCCACGGGTGAGCGGCAGCTGGCGGAGGACCTGGTCGCCGAGGCGTTCACGCGAGCGTGGATGTCGTGGCGGAAGGTGAGCCGGCATCCGGCGCCACGCGCCTGGATCGTTCGGGTGGCGCTGAACACCCGGGTCACCTGGTGGCGACGGCGCCGCCACGAGGTCGCGCTGAGCGGTCACGAAGCCGTGGACCCTGCGGCGCACGATGGGGCGGGCGTGGATCCCACCCTGCTGGTGGCGCTGCGGCGGTTGCCGCGACGGCAGCGGGAGGTGGTCGCTCTTCGTGTCTTCCTCGATCTGGACACCGAGACCGCGGCCAGGACCCTCGGGATCGCTCCCGGAACCGTCACCGCACATCTGTCGCGCGCTGTGGCGGCTTTGCGCGGTGACCTCGCGACAGTCAACGAGCAGGAGGGCGAACGATGAACGACGATGACCTACTGGGCAGCACGTTGCGCGACGCGATGGCCGGAGTGCACATGCGCACGCCGGTGCAGAAGCTCGTGGCGGCGGGCCGGTCCCGCCGCCGCCGCAGAATCGGGGGCGCGGCGGCCGGCGCCGCGCTGGCGACGGGGCTGGCGCTGACGCTGGCGATCGACAGCCCCCAGGTGAACGCGCCACCGGTGGCCGCCGGCAATCAGGTGCACGTGCACCTGGCCGCCTTCTCCGTCGACACCAACCCCGACGGCACGGTGACCGTGAAAATGACCAAGCAGCAGTCTCTCGATCCGGAGGTCATGCAGCGAACACTGGCCCAGGCCGGTGTCCCCGCGCAGATCACGATCAACAAGTGGTGCCGGCCGTCGAACCCGTCGCAGAATCTCGAAGCGGACTTCAAGAAGGTCGTCCGGGAAGAGTGGCGGTCCGGCGAAACCGTCCACGAGCAGGGGAAGCAGTCCGACGAAATCGCCCGCGAGGAGAAGAGGCAGGCTCTCGAGACCGCCGGCGATCAGGGGAAGCGGCCTGGCCAGGGCGCCGGTGGGCAGCAGGGGCATCCCGGCCGAACCTCCGTCATGGTCGTCACGCCATCGGCGATGCCCCCGGCGACCAAGCTGATCATCGGCATGAGGACGGCCGGCTACCAGCCCGACTCGCCGAGCCGGGTGGCGGTCTCGATGGGCCTGGTGCCCGACGACGCCCCGCTCGCCTGCACCACGGACGTCCCGGCAGGCCCGCCGCGCGGTCCCAAGCCCTCGCCCACGTCCTGAATCACCAAGGCCGCACGTGCCAGATGACCCCCAAGACGGTCACCTGGCACGTCGGCGGTCACGCGTGGCGTCGTCCGAGAGGAGTGGCCGATCGTTCAGCCGACCAGGCGGCCGCCGCGATGCTCCTTGATCCGAGGCGGGAGGAGGAAGCCCGGAGCGGCGACCGCCCACGACCCCGCCGTCTGGTCACGGCCGGGCGGTCGTGGTGCTGCGACAGCCTTCGCCTCAATGGCCCGGCTTCGAGTTCAGACACGCAGAGGGCTGCGCTCAGAGTGATTGATCAAGCACTGAGCGTCATGGCATGGTGTTCGAGTTCTGATCAACTCTCCTGGGGGCCACTCATGCTTGCTCGTCGTGTGCTAGCCGTCGCTGTCATCTCCGCCACGGTGGGTGCGGTGACGACCCTGCCCGCCGCCGCCGCTCCCCGTCAGCCCGCCGGTCGCACCGCGCAGGCGTGGCCGCCGATGTGCGTCGACGTGAGCAACAACCGTGGCAACGGCATCCTGATGTACCAATGGCAGTGCGACAGCAACAACGCCAACCAGAGGTTCGTCATCGAGGACGGCCTCATCAAGGTGGAGGACACCGTCGGCCACAGCCAGGTGATGTGTCTGGACTCCTCGAACGGCCGCACCAACGGCACCCGGGTCTACCAGTGGCAGTGCCTGGGTAACGCCAACCAGCGCTGGGTCGTCCGGAGGGGCGCCATCATCTTGAGGTCCACTCTCAACTCGGGCGTCCGCCTGTGCCTGGACGCCACCAACGGCCGCGGCAACGGCATCCAGGTGTACTTGTGGCAGTGCGACGGCAACAACACCAACCAGAAGTTCGTCATCAACAACGGCCAGATCGCGATCAAGGACACCTTGTCCTGATCTCGACTTGCCGAGGCGAGCCGGCGTCGGCAGGGCGGGTCCGACGCCGGACAGCGTGTCTCCGGCAGGTGACGGGCGGTTCCGCCCTCCACCACGACGGCCGAAGCACACGCTGTACGGCGGCGACACCTGTGCCCGCGATCTCCAGCGATCACCGACCGCGCGCTTCTCCGCTGGGATCAGGTGCCGGGACACTCGCTACTGGCAACGCGGCGGCTTCGAACTGTTGAGGTAGATCTCCTTGGTGTACACGTTGAGGGTGATGGTCTGCCAGTCGCAGAAGTAGTGCGGGTTGTTGTTGGTGTCGTACACGGCACCGGACCATCCGTTGGCGACGAGACGCGTCGACCAGCTCGACGTGTAGTAGTGATCGCCGGTGCAGCTCGCGCTGAAGACGACGTTGGAGCCGTTGTAGACGGTCGCCGCGGTTCCCCCGCATCCCCTCGCCGCTGACGCCGACGCCATGGGGGCGGCTAGGGCGACGGTGCCGGCTACGGCGGTGACGCTGAACGCGCCGGCGAGAATTCTCCTGACCTTCATTGTGCTCCTCCACGTGATAGGCGTTCGCCTGTAGATGTGGTGAGTCGCGTCGTGATGCCCACAACTGGGCCGCGGGCGGAAGTGACCAGGCTCGTCGATACGACGTGATTCCCCGTGACGCCGGAGCCCCGTGCTTTCTCTACCTGCGCACTCCGGCGTGGTGCGCATTAACAGGATGATGAGTCCCCAGGACGCCGATTACATTGGCGCCGCGCGCAGTGCCCTTGACCGTCAGCGCACTCCTGGCAGGTGCCGGCGGCGGTAGTCGCCGGGGGAGACGCCGAACGCCTGCTTGAACGCCCGGCTGAACGCCGTCGCGTCCGTGAAGCCCCAGCGTGCGCCGATCGCGTAGACCGGACGGTCGGCGAATGTCGCGTCGCACAGGTCGCGGCGGCACCGGTTGAGGCGGCACTCGCGGATCCACCCGGCGACGGTCAGTCCCTCGTCCTGGAACAGCGAGTGGAGGTAGCGCACTGAGATGTTGTGCGCAGCGGCGACGTTCGAAGGGGAGAGCGCGGGGTCGGAAAGCCGGTTGTCGATGAAGTTGAGGATCCTCGGCCGCAGCAGCCGCTGCCCGGCATCCCGGGCGGCGCCGTTCTGGTCGAGGTGCCTGCCCAGTGCCAACGTGACCAGATCGATGACCACGGCAGTGAGCCGTATCCCGTCAGCCGGACGGTATTTGTCGGCGGAGTCCAGCAACCGCCGGGCGACGTCCACCATGAGCGAGTCGACGTCACATCTGACGGGAAGGGACCGCGCCATCACGGTGCCCAGTGCCCATGACCTTGGCAGTTCCGATCGCGGTACTTGGATGATGAGGTGTTCCAACGGCTCGCGGTTGATCACTTCACCGGGCCGTGAGGTGTCGATCAGCACGAACTGGCCGCAGCCGACATCGGCTTCTCGGTCGAGGTGACTGAGGCCGAGTCTTCCGCGCAACGGCACTGTCACGTACAACAGCTCGGGGTCGGAGCGCCGGATCATGCGAGCGGTGCGCGCGACCCGCAACGGTGGATAGGTCACCATGGAGATCTGCACCGCACCGAACTCGAACAGGCTGACGGTGGCGGTGAAATCGTCTACCTCGTCACTGGTCACGGCGGTGCAGATCAGCGCTTTCGACGTCAACTCATGCCAGGCCGCGAAGCGCAGCTCTGGCGGGATGTCGGCAGTGCGGAAACGCGCCACGAACACAGCTGCCCCCCCGTTTAGGCAGTGATTTGTGCGGATTTTGCCAGTATGACCCGCAGTGGCGGCGGACACCACGATCGCGGGCCACAGCTCCGGTTGGGGTCTAGACCACCGCACGCTCGCCGGGCGATCCCGCGACCTCATCGTCAGGCTCCTCCACGCGCCTAGATATAGTTGACATCGACTAGTCGACCATTGATAGTTGATAGCAACTAAGGAGGTGGCGAAGAGATCGTGGAAAGACGACGCAAGGTGTCCAATCCGCTGGCTCTGGCCGTACTCGTCTACCTGATGGCCGAGTCGACGCACATCTACGAGCTCGGACGACGACTGCAGGAGCAGGGCAAGGACCGCAGCATCAAGTACAACCGCGGCTCCCTTTACATGGTCGTCGAGCAGCTGCGCAAGGCCGGGTTCGTCGCCGAGCAGGTGACCGTGCGTGACACTCCGCGCCCGGAGCGCACCATCTACCAGATCACCGAAGCGGGCCGGACCGAGCTCTACGACTGGATGCGCGAGCTGGTCGCCATCCCGCGCGAGGAGTACCCCTACTTCGGGGTCGCCTTGTCGCTGCTGGCCGTGCTCGCCCCGGCGGAGGGCGTCGAACTGCTCGGCCGGCGCCTCGCAACCCTGGGCGAGCAGGCCGAGGAGGTACGGGGCGTGCTGCGACAGGCCGCCGAGGACGACGTGCTGTGGGTGTTCCTGGCCGAAGAGCGATACCGGCTCGCGCTGTTGGAGGCCGAGATCCGCTTCGTCACCGATCTCGTCGAGTCCCTGCGGGACCCCGCCTACGAGCGGTCCTGGCAACTGATGAAGGAGAACCTGACGTGAGCGAGGTGAGAACGGCGCTGGTCATCGGCGGCGGCGTCGCGGGCCCTGTGGCCGGGATGGCCCTGCGCAGGGCCGGAGTGGAAGCCACCGTCTACGAGGCGTACCCCACCACGGCCGACGGCGTCGGCGGCTCGCTCGGCCTGGCGCCGAACGGGCTCGCGGCGTTAGAGATCATCGGTGCCGCCGACACGGTGCGGGCCATCGCCCGGCCGATGCCCCGCGCGGTCATGGCGGTCGGCCGCAAACGGCTGGACACGGTGCCCACGCTCCCCGGCCTCCCGCCGTTGCAGCTCATCTGGCGCGCCGACCTGCACCGCGCGCTGTACGACCACGCGGTCTCCCAGGGCGTACGGGTCGAGCACGACAAGCGCCTGGTGGGGGTCGAGGAGACCGCGTCCGGGATCACGGCGCGGTTCGCCGACGGGACCACGGCCACGGCCGACATCCTGATCGGCGCGGACGGCATCCGGTCCACGGTCCGCACGCTGATCGACCCGGACGCCCCGGGCCCGACCCCCACCGGGCTGCTCGGCTTCGAGGCCGTCGCGGACTTCGAGCTACCGAAGGACGAGGGGACGATCACCTACGCCTTCGGCAGGCGCGGCTTCTATCTGTTCCGCCCGCATCCCGGCGGCGGCGCCGAGTGGGGCGCCAACCTGCCCCACGCGCCCATGTCTCTGGCCGAGGCCCGGAAGGTCCCGAACGAGGAGTGGCTGCGCAGGCTGGGCGAGTACCACGCCGAGGACCACCCCGGCGCCGAGTTGATCGCGCACACCGATCCCGGCCGGCTCCAGGTGCTCGGGTCGATGTACATGATGCCGAGCGTGCCGCGCTGGCACAGCGACCGGATGGTCCTGGTCGGCGACGCCGTGCACGCGCCGTCCAACAGCTCTGGCCAGGGCGCCTCGCTGGCCATCGAGAGCGCCGTCCAGCTCGCCCGTTGCCTGCGGGACCTGCCCGACGCGGCAACCGCGTTCGCCGCCTACGAGCGCCTGCGCCGCCCCAGGGTGGAGAGGGTCGCCGCCCGCGCGGCCAGGATCAACGGCTCCAAGGCGGCCGGCCCCCTGTCCAGGGCCCTGATGCCGCTGCTGATGCCGATCATGCTGAGAACGGTCATGCATCCCGAGCGGGCCTTCGGCGTCGAGCAGCGCTACAAGATCGACTGGGACGAGCCGGCCACACCCCATTGACGTTCCGCACCGCCGCGACGAACACCTGCGGCATCGTGCGGCGCAGGCTGATCGACGGTCACATGAGGTTCGCGTCATTTGGTGGGGATCGTGTGACTGCGGCTCCGCATCAGGGCTTGGGCACGTGTGTAGACGATGCCGCACCAACCTACGATCACGACGAGCTGTCCTCCCCACCACCATGAACCCATATCCCATCCGAGCAGCCACTCCAAGGCGGCCGGGCGTCGAGACTGGAGCAGGTTGGCCGTGAAACCGACGATGGCGAACAGGCCGATGACAATCACGACCACACTGATCCACGCGGAAAAGGGCCAAGGGCGGCGCTCGGGACGGCGGCCCTCGTTATCACCGAGTTCGTCTGCCATGAGATGACCATGACATGTGGGGGATCGCCCTGAAAAGGCTGGCCCTGCCCCGGGTTCGTCGCGGCCGATATTCGACCCCCCAAGGATTCACCCGGCCGCTGTTGGGAGGGCGGACAGGGCCAGGTGCCAGGGGTAGGCGTCGGTGTGGTCGGCTCCGGAGCTGGGGGCGCGGGGCTCGAACCGTCCGGGGTCGAGCAGGACGTGGACGCCTTCGGCGCGGAGGTCGTCGACGCTGCGGCGGAAGGGCGCCCGGCCGGCCAGGGCGGTGTTGACGAAGGGCAGGACGACGACGGGGATGCCGAGGCCGGGGGCTTCGGCGAGCAGGCCGAGGGCGTAGGTGTCGGCGATGCCGTGGGCGAACTTGTTGATGGTGTTGTAGGTGGCGGGGGCCACGATGATGGCGTCCGCCCGGGGTGGCTTGGGTTCGTCCGGCTTGCGGTACCGGCTGCGGACGGGGCGGCCGGTCTGTTCCTCTAGGGAGGGCACGTCGATGAAGTCGAGGGCGGGCGGGGTGGCGATGATCTGGACGTTCCATCCGGCGTCCTGGGCCAGGGCGACGAGCTCGGCGACGTCCGCGGCGGGGCCGGCGGCGCACACGATGATGTAGAGGACCTTGCTCACGCTGGCGCTCCAAGGGACTCGGCGTATTCGCGGGCTTCGCACGGGATGGCACTCAGCTCACCACGACCAAGCGCCACACGCATGTCACGTCCCGACCGGCGAGCGGTGCGGCGGCGCGGATGGGCCGGGCGCTGTGGGACGACCGAGGCCGGCGACCGCAACCCCGTGCCGACGATCGCAACCCGAACCGCAACCCCGGGCAGGCTTCCCGATCATGAGATCTGGGAGTCTGCCCAGGTCATTCTGGGTGGGCCGCCAGGGACTCGAACCCTGAACCTACGGATTAAAAGTCCGCAGCTCTGCCATTGAGCTAGCGGCCCGGCATGGATTGCAGGGTACTGAGCGTACCGCGCCTCGCGCGACTGCCTGCCACCTCTTAATGGGTGGAAGGGGCGGTGCGCCAGGGCGACGCTGCCGTCACCTAGTCAGGTGGTGCCCTGTCAGGGTAAGGCTCAAGCAGGCCTTGCAGACCTCACGGCTTCAGGGCGTCACCAGGGTCGGGCCAGGGGGAATCCCGATGTGCGAAGAAGGGCTCTGAGGGCAGTCTTAAGCCATGAACGAGATGAACCTCCACGGTCACTCCACCAAGGAACTCCGCCGCACCCGCGAAGGCAGGATCGTCGCCGGCGTGTGCTCCGGCGCCGCCGAGTACATCGGCGTCGACGCCAACATCCTGCGCCTCGTGCTCGCCGTCGCGACCTTCTTCGGCGGCCTCGGCATCGGCGTCTACGCCGTCGCCTGGCTGCTGATCCCCGAAGAGGGCAAGAACGGCTCGATCGTCCAGGATCTGATCAACAAGCAGAAGAGCGACAGCGGGTCCACCTGGCACCAGGTCTCCTCCTACTGGCAGCCGTCGCAGGCTCCCAAGGACGGGCAGGCGCCGTACGCGGAGCAGCGTGCCTGGCAGGCTCCGCAGGACGCGCCGTACGGTGGCCGGCCGGCCTCCGGCCAGTCGCCCTACGCGGCTCCCGCGTCGCCGTCTCCCGTCCAGCCCCAGTCGCCCGCGAGCCGGCCGCAGTCGCCGGTGGACGAGCCCCCTGCGAACATCTAGGGCACCTGGGTGCGGACCCTGGTGATTATCTCGGCACGAGTCTCGGTCCAGAGCATGGCGAGCAGTGCGGCGACGCACAGCCCGGCCGCCCCCGCGAGGGCGACCACCGGCTCTGGGCCGAGTGCCTGCGCGGCGGCGCCTCCGATGAGGATGCCGATGCCCTGGGCGGCGAGCAGTCCGGATTGCACCAACCCGAAGGCCTGCCCCCGGCGGCCGGGCGGCACGCATTGCACGAAGGCGGCGTTGGCCGCGAGCTGATAGGCCCCTCCCAGCCCCGCGAGCATCCACAGGGCCAGGACGACGGCCAGCGGAGGCCTCATCGCGCAGCCGATGAGCGGAGCGCAGCTCAGCATGGCCATCCATCCCATGTACCGCAGGCGCCCGGTCGGGGTCACGAGCCGGCTGAACACGAAGGCCCCGATGACCGTCCCGGTCGGCATGGCGGCCATCAGCAGACCCGTGATCAGCGTGATCTGGCGCGAATCGTCGCCGAGCGTCACGGCGTACGGCACGGCGATGCCCTCGGGGAGCACGTAGAAGCCGCAGAGCCAGGCGAACAGCACCAAAGTGCGCAGTCGCCGGTCACCGAAGACCAGCCGTGCGCCCGCCTTGGTCATGGCCCACATGGAGGCGTGAGCGCCGCCCTCCGGATCAGGCGGGGGACGCCTGCGCACCCCGAGCACGAGGATCAACGCAGAGGCCAGGAAGGTCACCGCGTTCAGGGCGAGCCCCTGATAGGCCCCGATGGTCGCGATGACGCCCGCTCCCGCCGCGAACCCGAGCATCTGAACGCCCTGGTTCGTCATGTTCTGCAGCGCCGAGCCGGCGACGTACCGGTCACCTTCGAGGATCTCGGGCAGCAGAGCCGCGCGGGCGGCCGTGAACGGTGCGCTGAGCAGCACCACGCAGAACACCAGGACGCACAGCATCGCGAACGGCATGCTGGGCAGGGCCATCAGACCGACCAGGACCGCCCGTGCCAGATCGCAGACGATCATGATGTGGCGTTGCGCGTACCGGTCGGCGAGCCCGGCGAGCACCGGGCCGCCGACGATCGGCGGGAGATAGGTCAGGGCGTAGACGGCCGCTGTGGCCAGCGGAGAACCCGTCCTGTCGTAGACCAGGAGCGCGAGCGCCACCTGGGCGAGCTGATCGCCGAGTAAGGAAAGGCACTGGCCGAGCCACAGCGCACGGAATTCGCCAATGGCGATGACCTCGCTGTACGTCGCCTGGCTTTCGGGCGAGCGGCGGTGCCGCCCGGGCAGCCGGCTGGGCCTGATGGCCGCCATATGACTCCGGTGGGCTCGCTGGGCCTTTCCTGACAGTCCGTGTTCAGTATGTCACCTACGGTGCCCGGTCCGCCGCCGGTTGCGTAAGCCCGGTGACGGCAAGGGAGCGGCCAGCGGTCCGTTCTCATGCGCTACGTCCGGATGGCGGCAGAGTCGGGGTCCGGCACGCCAGGGCGGCGTCCGGCGCGGAGGGCGTGCATTCGGGCGCATCACAGAGTTCCGCCGGCAACGCAGGGGGCGCGGGGGGGGGGGGGCAGGCGGCAGGTGTGCTACCAGCCCAGCTCGTGCAGGCGTTCGTCGTCGATCCCGAAGTGGTGGGCTATCTCGTGGACGACGGTGATCTGCACCTCTTCCACGACCTCGTCCTCCGTCTCGCAGATCTCGCAGATCGGGTTCCGGTAGATCTCGATGCGGTCGGGCAGGACGCCCGCGTACCAGTCGCCCCGCTCGGTCAACGGGATGCCGGTGTACAACCCGAGCAGGCCGGGCTCCGGCGGATCGTCGACCACGACCATGAACACGTTCTCCATGACCTGGGCGAGTTCGCGTGGAATCGTGTCCAGCGCCTCGGCGACGAGCTCCTCGAACTTCTCCCGCGAAACCTCCACCACCGGTCAATCGTGTCATTGGTGGGGGACGGCGCGTACCAATCAGGCGTCCTGGTTTCCGAAGCCGCTGCCTTCGACTCCCGCGACGGACGATCCGGCCTAATCCCTCCATGGGGCTTCTTGACTGGCGTCGACACGCGGGCTGACTCCGCATGGCTATGAGTAGGGCCGGGTTTTCGGGTAGGCAAGACGGCGATGAATCTGTTGCGCTGGAAGCAGACCGCTCAGCGGCTGAACGAACGGCGCGCCGTCCGCCGAGGCTTGAACGTCCTGCTGATCGGCGTCGTGGCGCTCGCCGGGGCGTGGCTCGGTTTGGCCATCGGCGCACACGTGAAGACCGCTGTGGGGCCCGCCGAGATCGGAATGAGTCTGCGGCCCTCGTGGGACGGCGAGACCGTCGTGGACATCCGCCCCCTGGGCACATTGCGCTTCGAATCCCACCATGGGCCCATCCAGCTCGGTCTCAGCCTGGACGGCATCCGTGCGGACGTCGCGCAGCGGCTCCTGGAGAGCCCGCGCTGGGCGGAGACGCTCCCGGACCTGATCGAGGCGGATCTCCAGGCCGGTCTGCGCGAGCTGGTCATCAGGGCCACCCTGTGCGCGGTCGCGGGCGGGGCACTGACAGGGCTCATCGTCCTGCGCCGGTGGCGAAGCGCCCTGTGGACGGGGTTCGGGAGCCTGGTGGCGATGGGTCTCGTCGCGCTACTGGCGGTCCTGACCTTCAACCCCCGGTCCATCGCCGAACCGCGGTACACCGGCCTGCTCACCGGCGTGCCGTCACTGATCGGCGACGCCGAGTCGATCGTCACCCGGTTCTCCGAGTACCGTGGCCAACTCGCCAAACTGGTCACGAACGTCTCGCAGCTCTACCACGCGGGCACCACACTGCCCGTGTACTCGCCCGATCCGAACACGTTGCGTGTTCTGCATGTGTCGGACATCCATCTCAGTCCCGTCGCCTGGAGCACGATCCGCTCGCTGAAGGACGAATTCAAGATCAATATGGTGGTGGACACCGGCGACATCGCCGACCACGGGACCAGGGCGGAGAACAGGTTCGTCGAAGAGATCGGCAAGCTCGGCATCCCGTACGTCTACGTGCGCGGAAACCACGACTCCATCGCCACGCAGCACGCCGTCGCCCAGCAGAAGAACGCCGTCGTCGTGGACGGCGGCGAGAAGACCGTGGACGGCCTGCGGATCTACGGCGTGGGTGACCCCCGGTTCACGCCCGATAAATCGGTCGACGTCAAGTCCGACGCTGAGGCGCTCATGAACCTCGGACGCGTCCACGCCGAGCGGCTGACCTCGCCGGTGGACTCCGTGCGAACCGGGAGAAAATCGCCGCGCGCGGCGGCCAAACCGTCCAACTCGCCCCCACCGGCCTCCCGCAAGGGCGCGCCGTCCCCTTCGCCGTCGAGCCCGCCCTCCTCGGTGAGGACGACCGGGACGACCGAGACGGGCGCGGCCGCCGGCAAGATCCCCGTGGACGTCGTCGTCGTGCACGACCCGACCGTCGGCCGGGCCTTCAGCGGCGCCGCGCCCTTGGTCCTCGCCGGCCATGTGCACGAACGCTCCACCGAGATGCTCAAGTCCGGCACCCGGCTCATGATCCAGGGTTCCACCGGCGGCGCGGGGCTACGGGGCCTGGAACACGACGAACCCACACCCATCCAGGCATCGGTGTTGTACTTCGATATGACCACCCATCGCCTCCAGGCCTGGGACGACGTCACCCTCGGCGGTCTCGGAGAGCAGTGGGTGCAGATTCAACGTTACGTGGAGCCCGAACCGGGACGTACAATTTCCCCGGAGCCGCTCGTCACCTCGTCACCAGCGAAGCCGGTCGACTCCACCGTGACACCTACCAAGAGATGACCGCTTTGGCATCCGGGGGCGCCGTCCCCTATGCTTCAGGGGTCCCCGACGGAAGGCGTCACGGATCCAGGGCGAAAGTCCTGAGCCCCCATCGTCTAGCGGCCTAGGACACCGCCCTTTCAAGGCGGCGGCACGGGTTCGAATCCCGTTGGGGGCACGCGCGAGTCTCGGCTCGCCAGAACTGCGGAGGTCGAAGATCTCCGAAGAGCTGGTAAGCTAAGCGAGCGCAAAGGCCGAGAGTCACAAGCTCCCGGTGACAAGCAAGGTCCTGTAGAGCAGTTTGGAGTGCTCGCCACCCTGTCAAGGTGGAGGTCGCGGGTTCAAGTCCCGTCAGGACCGCTCTGGTAGGTGTCATCTCACCACCGGGTCAGGTAGCTCAGTCGGTACGAGCGTCCGCCTGAAAAGCGGAAGGTCGGCGGTTCGACCCCGCCCCTGACCACCTTTTGACCAGCGAAAACCCCGAACCAAGATTATGGTTCGGGGTTTTTACATCAACGGGTACATCAACCCGCTAAGCGATCTCTTTTCCGAGCCGCTTAAGCGCCTTCGTCTTCTCTTCCAATGACGCATGCGCGTACACGTCCATTGTGACCTCTATGGCGCTGTGGCCGACGATCTCGCGCACCACATGCGGAGGCACGCCCAGGTCAAGGAGCAGCGAAACGGCCGTGTGCCGGATGTCATGGAACCGGTACCCGTCCAGTCCGGCCCGCTCCCGAACCGTGTAGAACTGCCGAAGGAGATTGCGCGGGTCGACCGGCTTCCCCGACGACGTAGTGAAGATCAGCCCTGTCTCCTCCCACTCCGAGCCCGCTTCTGCTCGTTCCTCCGCTTGGATCTCGCGTCGCCTCTCCAGAGCGGTGACGCAGAACTCGGGCAGCGGCACGACCCGCTTTGAGCGCTTGGTCTTGGGCACGTTGATCCGCAATTCGCCGGCGACACGTTGCAACGTCTGCTCTACTCTCAAGACCCCCGCCTTCAGATCCACCGCGGACCAGGGGAGCGCCAGGATCTCGCCCTTGCGAAGCCCAAGCAGGGCCAGGGCGTACACGGCCTGAAAACGGTCCTTCTGGACCGTGGCGAGAAGGTCGCGGACCTGCGAGCGGCTCAGCCCCTTACCGACTTCGTACTGCGGAGCCTGCACGGTGACGAGCTGCGCGACGTTACGCGGGATGATCTCCTCCCGCACGGCGTTCTGAAGCGCGTTGCGCAGCACGGCATGGATGAGCTGGACCATTCGGGGAGACAGGGTGTCCTTGCAGCACTCGGAGGGCACCGACGAGCGGCAGCTCTTGCAATCCCGCTCGTACTTGCAGCACAGACAGATGGCCCGGCACTCGGAGAGGAACACGCGAATGTCCTGCGCGGACAGCTTGTCCACCCGCTTGCTTCCGAGGCCGGGAACGATGTAGAGCCGCGTAACCCCCTCGTACCCGACGTAGGTTTTGATCCGCCGCTGGGGCCTGACCACCTGCTCAAGCCAGTAGGTCAGGTACTCACCGAGCTTCCACACCTTGTCCGCGACGGGGATGCCCTGGTCCGTCGACCGCTGCAAGGCGACCAGCTTCTTACGAACGATCTCGCGCGTCTTCCCATAGACGAACTTGCGCACGCGACGGCCCGCTGTGGTGGTGACGTAGGTGGCCGCCTGCCACGAGCCGTCCGACCGCTTCGTGATCGTTCCTTCGCCGTTCGCTCGCTTCCCCATCAGGCAGCCTCCTCGATCATGCGGGTCACGTAGTCCTGTAGAGCGGATTCCGGGATCAGCCGGAGACGACCGGGCTTGAACGAGGCCAGCTCACCGGTTCGAATCAGGTCGAAGACCTTCCACGTGCTGATGTGCAGGAGCGTCGCCGTCTCCTCCACCGTGAGGTATTTGAGGCCGCTCGAATGCGCCCCGCCCTGACTGCTCATCACGCCGCCCTCTGTTCAGTTGCCGGAAGTTCTTCGATGGGTCGTCCCTCCGCTCGTGCTTGGGCCTGTTCGAGTGCCGCGCGCCATTGGTGGCGTTTGGCGAGTTCGTCTATGAGTCGTTTGGCCCGGGGAGGCACGCCCTTGTCAGCCGAGGTGACCGGGTGCCAGATGTACCGAGCGGGGTCGACGGGGGCGGCCTGGTCGTCGGTTGCCGAAAGGCCGAGTTGTTCCAGGACCCAGGCGCGGCGGTCTTGCTTGTGTTCGGTGAGGGTCTTGCCGGACCACTTGCGGGAGACCAGGACGCGGCGGCCGGCGTAGCCGAGATGTTCGGGCTTGTGCGCCTTGCCCCGGCACGAGCCCGGCCGCATCCCCGGTTTGGCGCCCTTGGGCTGGATGAACCGCGCCGGGTTTCGTGGAGACTCTGATGTGTCCCGGGTTTGATGGAGTCGGCTCGATTGGCCGTCATGCCAGCTGGGTGTTTGAGTTCAGCATCTCGTATTCGATTGGGGTCCGCATCCCTAGCGCGCTGTGGCGTCGTTGCCGGTTGTGGAAGATCTCCAGGTACTCGAAGATCGCATTCGCCAGCTCGATGCGGGTGTTCCACCGTCGGCGGTTGAGCAGCTCGGTTTGCATCCGGCCCCAGAACGACTCGATGACCGCATTGTCGAAGCAGTCGCCGATCGAGCCCATGGACGGCACCAGTCCTGAGGCTTTGGCTCGTTCGGTGAACGCCCAGGAGCTGTACTGCACCCCGTGGTCGGAATGGATCACCGGTCCGGCCTGCGGGATGCGGTTGTGAATCGCCATCCCGAGGGCGCCTGTGACCAAGGCCGCGGTCTGGGCCGAGTCGATGGACCAGCCGACCACGCGTCGTGAGTAGACGTCGAGCACCACGCAGCAGTAGACCTTGCCCTCCCGGGTCGGGTGCTCGGTGATGTCAGTGACCCACAGCTGGTCAGGCCTGCCCCGGGCGAACAGCCGATCGACCATGTCGGTGGCGGTCGGCACCTGCGGCATGGGGCGCCGGCGGCGATGGCCGGGCAGGCCCTTGATGCCGGCACGGTGCATCAGCATGGCGACCGCGCCATGTCCCACTGCGATGCCGCGGCCCAAAGTGAGTTCGGCGTGCACCCGGCGGCCACCGTAGACGCCCCTGGAGGCGGCATGGACCTGGCGGATCTCGTCGGTGAGCCACGCGTGGCGCACCGACCGAGCTGATGGCGGGCGAGTGCGCCAGGCGTAGTAGCCCGACTCCGACACGCCCATCACCCGGCAACAGACCTGGACAGGCAAGCCTTCGGCGGCCATCACCGCGATGGCCTCGAAGCGTCTTTTGGGGACACCACCTGGCGCAACAGCTCACCGGCTCGCCGGGTCACCGCCAGCTCGGCCTCAAGCTCGGCGATCCGGCGGCGGGCGGCGACCAGCTCGAGGTGATCCGAGGAGGTGATGCCGGGCTCCAGTCCTGCATCGATGCGGTCCTGTTTGCGCCAGTTGTAGATGGTCTGGTCGCTGATCTGCAGATCGGTGGCCACCTGCTGGACGGTTCGGCCAGCCTTGAGCAGGTCCAACACCTTACGTCGGAACTCGGGGGGATAGCTCCTGGGCATGCTGACCTCTCTTGAGAGTCCAGGCATGCAAGTCAACCAAAGTGACTCCACGAAAGCCGGGGAACATCAGTTCGTAGGTGGCTGAGGCATCGGCGGGCCGTCACAACCCATACAGGTTCCGATCGCGCTGTGGCTGGTCGCCGTTCAGGGTTGAGGGCGATCGAAGGTCCGGGCTTCGTGCCTCAGTCCCGGCCCACCGGACAACCAGGTCGATGCCCTGCCTGCCACTGACACTCCGCGGTACATCAACCGCTACATCAACCCGGCCTCACACCAGCTCATGCACCCACACGTCAGCGATCACCTGGAGCCGAGGTCAGGCCGTAACGCCGAGGTGAGCGATCATGCACGCATCGCGGTTCACGGCTATTAACGGGTATGAGGCAGCCATATCGGCAGAGCATCCAGTAGGGCATCCCATCCCTCTGCCAGCAACCACCACATGCCCAAGGCGAGCACGACGCCTATCAGTAGCGTTACCATGATCAACTTCACTAAAGCTCGTCCAGAGGGCCGAGTCGAGTACCGGGAGGTCAGCACAGCGCCAGTTAATCAGGCGAGCAGGTGGCGTACCAGACCTTACCGGGTAGGCGGCAGCACCGACAGGATGAAAGCGCTCATGGTGCCTACTCCTGAAAAGCGGAAGGTCGGCGGTTCGACCCCGCCCCTGACCACACATCCAGAACAGCCAAAACGCCCCGAGCCGATCACGGCCCGGGGCTTTTGATGTCCAGTGACGGCAACGGCCCTTTACGTTCGGAACTGCTCGACCCGTCACGCCTCCTGGCAGGCTGATGAGTATGTGGTTCTTCCCATGGCCGACGGCAATCGACCGGAAATACGGCACACGCCTGCCTAAGGCTGCTCGGACAGTAAGGGCGGTTGATACGCCGACGCTGATCGAGTTGTTTCTCGAAGCGGCGGCGTTGCCCGGAGGGCCGAAGTCGACCGCAGCCGAGTTCCTCCAGGAACACCTGGCTCCGGAAGGGGATCACTACCTGATACCGCGCCCTCGTTGGCCATGGGATGGCGACCATTCCCAGCTCTCGGAAGAGATCTGGCCCGCCTGCGAGCTGCTGCGCATGAACAACGGCGACCTTGTCTGCGGTCGGGCGTTGCTGTTGAAATCGAGGTTCCTCGCACTTCCACAGACTCTCTCCAGCCGACAGCAGTACAGAATCGCGCGGCTCGCAGGTTCCACGAACCGTGACATTCACCTGTGGCGGCTCGATCACAGACATGATCCGGCGTGCGAATTCCCTTCGTGCATCGAGGAGCGTCACGGGCATTGTGACTGCCCTGACCGTGTCGAGGCGGGGAAGCGTGCGAAGCGGCACCGATCCAAGATCAGAGGCGGAAGGTCAGCCCAGGACGCTGTTCGTCATCTGATGGCGTTGGGGTTCATGGAGATCCGAGCGACGAGTCATGTCATACGACGCGAGGTGCAGGCTGGAGAAGGAAGCGGCTCGCTGGACCACCTTGCGCGTGTTCGGATGATCGCAGACATCTGCCACAACCTGCCTGGAGACCTCAGGCCGGTCAGCAGGGGAGAACGCGAAAGAAGGGCCATCGAGAGCCTCAGGTTCCATCTCCGGGAGCTTGAACCAGATGACCAGGCTGCGCAGTGGGTTCGCGCTCGGCTGGATGAGCTGGGCTACGACTACGTTCCTCTTCTCCCTGACCGGGCCAAGTGGCAGCGTACGTAACTGGGTAATCAATAGAAGCGCCCCGAGCTTAATCTGGTGTGCTGATCGCCGATGTGGCTATTCCTTGTGTGCCAGTTGTTGTCTCAGGAGTTCATGACGGAAGTAGTACAGGTCGCCAACCTTTCTGAGCACACCGCGCTGGTAGCCGTCATCGAGGAAGGCGGCTACCTTCCAGGGCAGTCGGCCGGACGCGGCCAGTATGGCGCACGCAAGGAAGAGGCGGGGACGGGAGGCCGACAAGACGGATACGGCGAGGATGGTCACGAAGGCGGCCAGGCCGATCGCGTATGGGGAGACGGATGGCCAGGTCATGGCAGTGTGCACGACGGCGAAGTCGAGCAGCGCTACCTGCAGGGCAATCAGGCCGCGGGAGAGCGTCACCTGAAACCAGAGTGCGGTCACAAGCACGATGATTATTGTCTGATCGTCTCTCAGACCAATGCCCATCGTGAGAAATCCGAGGACGGCGGCGAAGAGGGTCGACGTCACGGTCCACGACTTCACCTGGCTCGTGGCGGCCGACTCTGGAAGGTCCGTGATGAAGGCGTAGATGAAAGTGGCCACGGCCATGGCCGTCCCGACGAGGGCACCCCTTGCGGGACCTGCTGCTACGTCGAATGCCGTGCCGGCGCACAGCCCGGTCAGGAGACTGCGGATCACGTCATAGACCAAGGGAGGGACGACGTCGGTCAGTCCAGGCGAGGAGATGCCCCGCCGACCAAATTGCCGGGCTAGGAAGGACAGCCAGTTGCGGGCGGCGTCCGCGCTCCAGGCGAGGCGAGGCTGCTCATACGCGCCGGAGCGACCGGAGCGACGGGGGAAGGCGGAGTGGCTGCCTCTGCGGTGGCTGGTGGAGCCGGAGTAGAGGGCGGGCACAAGTTCAGTGAGAAGGTGAGCCTCAAGATCATGTCTGGTCGTGAAGGTGAGTAGGTAGTCGGGGTTCGCCGCCCGTTCGGCGTAGGCCATGCGAGCCAGAGAGAGGGCCAGCGGAGTCGATAAGCCGTGGGCGAGTTCGCCGTCCGGGTTGGCGGTCAGTTCGGCGAACACCTTGGACCATTCAGGCAGCCGGGCAGGCTTTGTGGTGATGATCAGGTAGTCGCGGATGGCGGCGGTGTCGAGCGGCTTGAGCTCGATGGCGGCTGCCGCCGTGAGGACGTCCGCCTGCTGGGAGTCGATGGTGACCAGGTATTCCGCGGTACGGCAGGTCAGAACCAGGGGGTACCTGGCGCTGAACGCGGCGTTGATCTGGGTGAGGGCCTGCTCACGCTCGGAGGCGGGCATCTCGTCAAGGCCGTCCAGGATGAGCAGGAGCCAATGCAGGCCCAGCGGCTCGGCGGGGTCGTAGTCGTAGTCCACCGCCAGGCGGGCGTAGATCCAGCCAACAATGGGCTGCTGGGACGGAGTCCACGTCGAGAGTCGCAGGATGACGGGGACGGGGTCGGCCTGCTCGCGGGCGGACAGGCATGCTAGGACAAAGCGCATCACCAGCGAAGTCTTGCCGGCGCCGGGTTCGCCGAGGGCGACCAAGCGCTTCCGGGGGAGTTTGGTGTGGACTATGTGATAAAGATCGTCCAAGCTGCCGTCGAGGTCGATGGGAGTGTCCTTGCCGCCGATGACCCGCCAGTGGTCGCTGACCGGCGGGCCGACCGTACGCCAGGAGACGGGCAGAGGTTCCGGGTCCAGCAGGCGCTGTCGTAGTTCCTCCGACTTCCACACCTGCTCCACCTTGGCGGCCAGTCGCTGGGCGCGCGCCGCTACGGCGTCCGCCTCGGGCTCGGCCACGTCCAACGTGCCGAGACCGCCCCTGCTCTTGGCCCGCTGTCGTAACCAGCCGATCATCGCTGCCGAGGCGACGAGGGAGGTGACGACGAAGCTGAGGATGCTGGCCCACTGGTCGGCGTACTCGCGGCCTTGGGAGGCGAAGAAAACGGCCAGGGCGATGCTCACGATTGGCACGAGGATGGAGGTGGCGACGAATGCCCACCAGTACCATCCGCGAAAATCCGAGCCTGATCGCGTCACGCCAGCCGACGATACTAGTCCCGGTCAGCTGAATCCGATCGTGAAAAGGCGAATCGTGAAGCTTCGTGGAACTCATCTCGTCACCCGCCATCGACCCCACCAGGCCTCACCTAGACAGCAGTGGTGACAGCAACGTCGGGCACCAGGGGCGTTCGGCGGCGGCCGTACGCCACCCTCTGACCTTGGTCTTCGGCTGGGGAGCAGGGTGGTCGGTCCGCCTGAAATGCGGAAGGTCGGCGGTTCGAGCCCGTCCCTGACCATAGTCTGATCAGTGGAAAGCTCGAGTCGTGATCATGGGTCGGGCTTTGGGTTCGGAGTGGTTCGGTCGGTGTCTGGGCTGGGGCGTGGTCTTGCCGTGTCTGGGCATGGCTGCTGGTCACAGGCTGTCGACGAAGGTTCTGGCCTCGTGCTCGCCCATGCCGGTCTCGCCGCGCACCAGATGGACCGCCTGCTCCTCACGGCCGGCGGCCTTGAGCTCGCGTACGCGGGTGGCCAGGTCGGGACCGGCGGTACGCGGCAGGGCATCGTGGTCCGCGGGCCTGAACCTGGTCATGGCGGGATGGCTCCACATGTCACGCCCCATGGCCACGCCGTCGACGACGGCCTTGGAGGTCGGCAGGTCGAGCCTGGTGAAATCGCGAAGCTCCTTGATCGCTTGGATCTGGCGTCCCTGGAGCGTCAGCCGGGTGACGACCTGGTGCAACTCCTCCGGAGTCATCGGTCTCATCTGCGGGACGGACGATGATCGGTTTCCTGCTCGACCGATCCTGATCGCCACCAGGACGACCGCCACGATCACGGCGACCACCACGATCAGGATCAGCAGCTCTGGAAGCCCCAGGTTCGACATGATCAACATCGTAGGACGCTCAGTTGAATCCGGCCATAGCCGCTCCGGCACAGAGTTCAGGGGTCGGCTGACGCCTCCCCTCGGCCTCGTCATATCCCGTCCGCGAACCGTCCAGGATCTTCTCCCGCGTGCCGTCCGTCGACCGGCGGCGATGCCGGTTGGGGACGGTCTTCCGTTTCCACGACACGACGGCAGGTCACGCCATGGGTCGGCCGTCCGGACGCGGAAGAACACGCCATCGATCGCCGTTCGGTGATCGGCCCTCCTGCCGCCCTGCCGTGGATCGACCGGAAACAGCGGCGGCGACCCATGTTCGGCAGGGTGCCGCCGCATGAGGGGTCTTCTCAGGTGGATGGTGAGGGTCGTGGTGTGGTGGTCTGAGGGTGGGCGGAGCCGGGCGGTGTGTCGGGAGGGTCATCGGCGGTGGTGTCCTGGTCCCAGTCGCGCACGTTTCCCCTTGCCCAGCGGTGGAGGAGTTCGGTGTCGTGGCTGATCGCCAGGACGCCGGCGCCGGTGCGGGTGCGGTAGTCCTCGATGCGGGCGACCAGATGGGCCTGGGTGGAGGCGTCGAGCATGGTGGTCATCTCGTCGCAGATCAGGTATCCGGGTTCGAGCGCGAGGGCGCGGGCCACGCAGGCGCGCTGGAGTTGGCCGTCGGAGACCTCGTGCGGGCGGCGGGTGAACAGCTCGGGCGTGAGGCCGAGCTCCGAGGCGAGCCGGTGCGCGCGGTCCAGGGGCCGCCGGTTGGCGCGCAGGGGTTCGGTGATGACGTCCAGGAGGGTGAAGCGAGGGTCGACGGCGAGGCGGGGTTGCTGGAAGATCAGGCCGATCGCGGTGCGCCGGGGGGCTCGGTGCCGCCAGCGGTTCACCTGGTGCCCGTCGAGGGTGATCGTGCCGGCAGAGGGGCGTAGCAGCATGGCGAGCACGCGGGCCAGGGTGGACTTGCCGCATCCGCTGGGACCGGCCAGGCCGAGGACCTCCCCGGGGCGCACGGACAGCGACACCTGGTCGAGCACCTTGCGGCGGCCGAAGGAAAGCGTGATGCCGGTGGCTTCAAGCATGGTGGCAGGCCACCTTGTTCAGCACGGGTTGTTCCTCGCACAGGGCGGTGGCTCGGGGGCAGCGGGGCCGGAAGGCGCACCCGCTGGGCAGCCGGGTCAGTTCGGGCGGCTCTCCCGGGATGGGGACGAACGCGCGTGAGGGCAGCGAGTCCAGCAGCCCGGCCGCGTACGGGTGGCGGGGCCCGGCGAAGAACGTCGGCGCCGGGGCGAGTTCGACGATGCGGCCGGCGTACATGACGGCGATGTCGTCGGCGACCTGCTCGGCGGCTCGCAGGTCATGGGTGATGATCAGGACCGCGCGGCCGTCGTCGCACAGGCGGCGCAGTTCGGCCATGGTGGCCTCGACGAGGGGCCGGTCCAGGCCGGTGGTGGGTTCGTCGGCGATGATCAGCGGCGGGTCCCCGGCCAGTGCGAGGGCGTTGGCGACGCGCTGGGCCATGCCGCCGGACAGTTGGTGGGGGTAGCGGTCCAGGTCGCCCGGTCGCAGACCGGCACGCGCCGCGACCTGGTCGGGGGTCTCAGCGCGGCCGAGTTCGCGCAGGGTCTCGGCGAGCTGGGCGCGGGCGGTGCGTACGGGGGTGAGGTGCGCGGCGGGGCTCTGGGGGATCAGGCCGATCCGCCGGCCGCGTACCTGCCGTGCCAGCACCTTCTCCGGGGCGGCGACCAGGTCGAGCGAGCCGAGCCGGGCGCACCCGGTGACGGTGGCGTTGCCGGGGAGCAGGCCGAGCAGGGCATGTGCCATCACCGACTTGCCACAGCCGGACTCGCCGACCAGTGCCAGGCAGTGGCCTTCGCGCAGCTCGAAGCGGGCGTCGGTGACCGCGTGCACGGTCGCGCCGGGCAGGTGGAAGCGGACCGACAGCCCGTCCACGCGCAGTGTCACAGGACCAGCTCCGATCTCCATCGGGGGTTGGTACGGTCGCGGACGTGCTGGGCGAGCGCGGAGATCGCCAGGGTGGGCAGCAGGATGAGCAGGCCGGGGAACAGGCTGGACCACCAGTCGCCCGCGAGCAGGGAACGCTGCCCGTCGTTGATCATGTTGCCGAGCGAGGCCAGGTGGGGGGGCAGGCCAAGGCCGAGGAAGCTCAGCGCGGTCTCGTGCCAGATCGCGTGCGGGACCATCAGCACGGTGGCGAGCAGCAGGTGCGGCGCCAGGTTGGGCAGGAAGTGCCGTCGGACGATGCGCCACCTGCTCGACCCGCCGCAGATCGCGGCGTCGACGAATGGGCGTCCACGCAGGGACAGCACCTCTGATCGGACGATGCGGGCGGCGGTGGTCCAGTGGGTGACCGCGACCGACACCACCACCGCGGTCGAACTGGGCGCGAACAACGCGACGATGAAGATGCCGAACAGCAGGTGCGGCAGCGAGTTGAAGCCGTCCACGACCCGCATCAGCAGGCGGTCGGTGACGCCTCCGGCCGCGCCGGCCGCCAGCCCGACCAGTCCGCCGATCGCCGCGCTCACCACGGCCGCGGCCAGGCCGACCAGCAGCGAGACGCGCAGCCCGTAGATCGCGCGCAGCAGCACGTCCCGGCCGACCTCGTCGGTGCCGAACGGATGGGCCGGCGAGGGAGGCAGTCCGCTGGCGGACAGGTCCACCAGTTGCTGGTCGAGGCGGGTGATCAGCGGTACCAGGATCACCGCCGCGATCAGTACGGCCAGGGTGGTCGCGGCGAGGCGGTGGCGGGAGCGCGGCCCTTTGACCCGGCGGGTCTGTCCGGCGCCTTCCCGCCGCCATGTCCTGGTGGCGGCCATCAGTTCACCCCCAGCACGCGCACGCGGGGGTCGGCCACGGTGTACGCCAGGTCGGCCAGCAGGTTGCCCGCCACGACCGCGATCGTGGCGAGCAGGGTGAGCGCGGCCAGCAGCGGGAAGTCGACCGCGAGCGCCGCCTTGACGGTGGTGCCGGCGACGCCGGGCAAGGAGAACACCGCTTCCACCAGGATCGCTCCGGTCACCAGCTCGGGGACGCGCGCGCCCATGATCGTGATGAACGGCAGCAGGGCCGAGCGCAGCGCATGGCGCACCAGCACGGTCCGCTCCCGCAGGCCGCGGGCCCGCGCGCCGGTGACGAAGTCCTCACGCAGCACGCCGATGACCGACTCGCGGACGAACAGCAGCAGCCAGGACGACTGGGAGAAGGCCAGGACCACCACCGGCAGCACCAGGTGGCGCAGCAGGTCGGGAAGGGTCACCGTGGTGGAGGCGGCGTCGGTGAGCCCGCCCGCGGGCAACCAGCCGAGCTTCACGGCGAACACCCAGATGACCATCAGGGCGACCCAGAACACCGGGGCGGCCTCGTTGGCGAACGCCGTGCCGGTGAACAGCCGGTCCAGCCAGGAGTCCCGTCGCCAGGCGGCCAGCGTCCCGAGCGCCAGACCGGCCACCAGCATCAGCACCAGCGCGCAGCCGACGACGAGCAGCGTCCAGCCCAGCCGCTCACCGATCACCTGCGCCACCGGCAGCCGCAACGACCGCGACTCTCCCAGATCGCCCCGCAGCAGGTGGCCCAGCCAGCTGGTGTACTGCTCGAGCAGCGGCCGGTCCAGGCCCCAGTTCGCCCTGATGTCCGCGACGATCTGCGGGCTGGTGGTCATCGCCCGATCTCCCAGGTACTGGCGCACCGGATCGAACGGGGAGGCCTTGGCGAGGGCGAACATCGCGAACGTCACCACCAGCAGCAGCGGAACCGCGAAGGCCAGCCGCCAGGCCACGATCCGGACCCAGGTCATGCGGCGGGCTTCCAGCTCGCGATCGTGCCGAACAGGCCGCCGGTGGCGTGCTCGTGCGGTTCGACGCCCACCTTCATGCCACTCCAGTTCCCGCGTACCACGTAGGTGTGCTTGAGGTAGACCAGGTACAGCCAGACGGCGTCGTCGCTGATGCGCCGCTGGAACTCCTGGTACGCCTTCTTTCTGACGGCGGGGTCGGAGGTCTCGCGGCCCGTCTCCAGCAGGCGATCGACCTGGGGGTTCTTGTAGTGCCCCGGGTTGAAGAAGCCCTGGCCGGAGTAGGAGGAGTGGAACAGCTCGTAGTTGGTGTAGTCGGGGTCGAACGGGCTGCCCCAGCCCATGATCAGGGCGTCGGTGGCCATGCGCGGCTCGATGGCGTCCCAGTCCAGGCCGGCCAGCCGGACGTCGATGCCGATCTTCTTGGCGTCGGAAGCCACGGCCAGCGCCAGCTCCTTGCGCAGTGAGTCGCCCGCCGGGTACATGAGCGTGAACCTCGCCGCCGTCCCGCCCTTGGCCCGGATCCCGTCCGTGTCCGCCTTCCACCCGGCTTCGTCCAGGAGCTGGGCGGCCCTGGCGCGGTCGGGTGTGGCCGAGCCGTCCACCGCGGGGTCGTGCCAGTCGGTGCCGGGCGCGACAGGACCGAAAGCGGGGGTCCCCGAGCCTGCCAGGATCGCCGACACCATCGCGGCGCGGTCGACGGCCAGTCCCAGCGCCTTGCGGATCGCCAGGTCACCGGTCACCGGCTGTGCCAGCGGGAACATCACACCCCGGTAGTCGGCGCTCGGCGCCTCATAGACCGTCAGCCCCGGCTGGTCGCGGAACCGCGCGATCGCCTTGGGCGGCAGCTCGGTGGCGGTGAACTCCCCGGCCGCCATCCGGGTGGCGCGGGCGTTGTCGTCGGCGGTGTACGCCAGCACCAGCCTCTTGATCGCCGGGGCCCCGCCCCAGTAGCGCTCGTTGGCCTTCAACGTGATCTTGTCGCCCTTGGTCCAGGACTCCAAGGCGTAGGGTCCGGTTCCGGCCGGGGCCGTCCCGGCGGCCGGCAGACCCGAACCCGACGGGACGATCCCGAGCGTGGCACGCTGCAGGATCGGGGCGTAGGGGTACTTCAGGTGGAAGACCACCGTCCGCGCGTCCGGGGCCTCGACCTTGTCGATCGCGGCGTAGTCACCCCGGATCGGGGAGTTGTTGGCCGGCTTCAGCACCTCACCGTAGGTGTAGGCGACATCCGCGCCGGTCAGCGGCCTGCCATCGTGAAAGGTGACTCCTTGCCGCAGCCGGAAGGTCACCTTGGAGCCCGCCACCGCAGGCAGCGCCTCGGCCAGCGCGGGCTGCAACGTCAGGTCGGGAGCCCGGCGCACCAGCCCGTCGAAGAGCAGCGAGCCTCCGTCGGGGGCGTACCCCAGCACAGGGCTGAGGCTCTCAGGCTCGGATCCCAGCCCCAGCACAGCCGTGTCCTCCGCCTTCGCGGGCGACCCGGTCGGCGTTGGGGCCGAACAAGCGGTCAACAGCACGACTACCGCGCCCAGTAGCGCCCCACGCGTCACGAGCTGACAGTAAAGCATGCTCTTTGCTATTGCCAAGAGATGGCAATTGCTGAGCAGTGGCTCTATTGATGGGGCCCAGGCGATGAGGCGTCCCTAGGCGATCTCCTGGATCAGTTCACGCAGAGACAGAAGGGGTGCCCCGCCGGGTCGAGGAACACCCTGGCGGACGTACAGGGCTGGTGCTCGTGCTTGGTCGCGCCGAGATCGAGCACCGCCTTCTCGGCGGCGTCGAGGTCGTCGACGATCACGTCGAGGTGCATCTGCTGGGGCGCTTCCTGGGCGGGCCATCGAGGCGGCGTGTAGTCCTTCACCTGCTGGAAGGAGATGCACTGACCGTACTCCGCCCGGACCTCGGCCCAGTCGGAGGAGACGTCGACCTTCCAATCCAACATCGCGCCGTAGAACGCCGCGAGGGCACCCGGATCGGGACAGTCGATGACGATGCTCGGGAAGCGTGCGATAGCCATGCCGGGCACGGTACGCGTCGTCACCGACGATTCGCGTCCGGGGAGGCCACGGCCGGGGCGGGTGGCCCGGGTGGGCGTCCTGCGCTCATGCCGGCGCGGCCAGGCGACCGGGTCGGCCGGTGGGCGGACGGGCTGTGGCCCGTCCGCCCATCGGGGCGTCAGCACACGATGAAGATGCTCTGCAGCCGACGGGCGTCCGCTGCTCCGCGTAGCGGTTGGATGCAGGCTCGAAGTGCATCGTGCCCTGTCAAGGCGGGCAGACAAGAACATCTGGCAAAGCTCCACGAACGACGGTCGGAACAAGGCTGAAACACGTGGGGGTCATGGTCTCCTGGTGGCCGGCGATGCCTCAGGTCAGCGACGTGGAGTGTTGTTCCGACCACACGATCTGAACAGCCAAGACGCCCCGGGCATTCGTGCTACGGGGTGTTTTCGATCTCTAGTGACGGAAAGCCTGGCTGGGCAGGGACCGCAGTCAGGCGTGAGCCCTAGAGGGGACGAGTGCCCGTCTGGCTCTCGGCGATCCGGTAGCCGACTCCCGGCGTCGTCTCGATGATCGGGGGAGCGCCCAGTTTGCGCCGCAGCCGGCCCACCGTGACGGTGACGGTGCCGGTGAACGGGTCGGCGTGCTCGTCCCAGACCTGTTCGAGCAGTGTTCCGGTGCTGAGGTGGCCGGGGCTGGCACGCAGCAGCGCTTCGAGCACGGCGAACTCCTTCACCGACAGGTCGAGTCGTCGTCCGTCGCGAACGACGCTGCGGCGGACCGGGTCCAGTTCGATCCCGGCCGCGCGTAGCGTCCGGGGGCGCGCGTGCGGCTTGCGGCGGGCCAGCGCGTGGATGCGCAGGATCAGCTCCGGGAAGTGGAAAGGTTTGGCGAGATAGTCGTCCGCGCCGAGGGTCAGTCCGCTGACCCGGTCGCCGGGCGCGCTCGCCGCGGTCAGCATCAGGACCATCGGCCGTTCCGCCCGTTCGGTGATCATCTGGCACAGCGTGTCGCCGTGGAGACCCGGCAGGTCCCGGTCCAGGACCACCACGTCGTGCGGGGCGAGGTCGAGCTTGGCGGCCGCGGTCAGCCCGTCGTGGGCGAGGTCGACGGCCATCCCCTGGTCGCGCAGCCCTTCCACGACGACCTCGGCCAGTGCCCGGTCGTCTTCGACGACGAGGATCCTCATGCCGCCACCGACATCTTCGGCGTTGGAAGCGTGATCGACACGCGTAGGCCGCCGTCCGGCCGGGCAAGCAGGGTCAGCCGGCCGCCGTGGGCGGCGGCGACAGCGGCCACGATCGACAGACCCAGCCCTGAGGAGCCGGTGCGCTCGGTGCCGAGGCGCTCGAAGGGCTGCGCCAGCCGGTCGACCCCCCGCTGGTCGAGGAGGGGGCCGCTGCTCTCGAAGACCAGCATCGTCTCCTCGCGCACGGACCCGGCGATCCGGATCCATCCACCGTCCTCGTTGTGCGTCACGGCGTTGTCGACCACGTTTGCGACCAGCCGTTCCAGCAGCGCCGGGCTGCCCTGGCTCACCGTCGCCGGCGGCACTTCCACCACGATGTTCAGCCGCTTCGCCCGCACGTCGGCGGACCGTTCGCACAGCGCCGCGCCGACGAGGTCGCCGAGGTCGACCAGGGCGGCGTCGGCCAGCGCGCCGTGCTGTGCCCGGGCCAGCACCAGGAACCCGTCGAGCAGGTGATCGACCCGGTCGAGCTGCGGACGTATCCGGTCCGCGAGCGCGACCGTCGAGGTGGCCGGCGCCGGCTTGGCGGCCGCGACGTCGATTGCCGCGCGCATCGTCGCCAGGGGCGTGCGCAGTTCGTGGGCGGCGTTGGCGACGAAGCGACGCTGCGCGGCGAACGACGCCTCCAGCCGGGCGAGCAGTTCGTCGATGGTGTCGGCGAGGTGTTTCACCTCGTCGGCCGGTCCGGTGACGGACAGCCGCCGATCCAGGCTGTCGGCCGAGATGCGCCGGGTGGCGCCGGTGATGAGCCGCAGCGGCCGCAGGACGCGTTTGGCCAGCACCCGGCCGAGCACCAGCGAGACGATCGCCATCATGATCAGCGCCACGACCGAGCCGCTCAGGAATTGGCGGACCTGCGCCTGGTGCATCGCGGCCAGCTGGTCCTCCAGTGCCTGGATGCGCTGCTGGGCCTGGGCGAGGCTGCCCTGGGCGTAGGCGCTCCCAGCGGGGGTGGTGCCCTTCATGCCGCTGCCGGACAGCAGGAACGTCAGGCCCAGCAGCCCGACGCCGGACAGGAGGAACACGACGGCGTACAAAAGGGTGAACCGTAATCCCACGGTCCCGCTGCGCAGCCCGATCATGCCTCCAGCATGCCGTTCCCGGCCTAACAGGAGCATGACAGGTTCGGTTCAAGCCGTGTCGGGCGCCGATCTGTAGAACCGGCACCATGTCGACCACCGAACTCCTGCGGCGGGAGTGGGCCGCGTTCCGCCGCCCTGGCCGCCTGATCGCCCTGGCCGTCGCGGCCCTGTCCGTCATCGCGCTGGGCGTGCTGTTCGCCTTCGGCGACCGCTCGTCCTGCGACGGCTCCTGCCCGGCCGTCCCCGCCGCCGACGACGGTTCCATCGTCACGGACAAGTTCTGGTTTCTCCATCGTGACCTCGGCCGCGAGGGCGGCATCACGGTCCGGATGACCTCGATGACGGGGACGATCACCTACCCTCCGCCGAACCACGACAAGATCGTGCCCGGGCTGGTGCCGTGGGCGAAGGCCGGCATCATCATCAAGGATGGTGTGCGCCCGGGCTCGAGGTACGCCGCGCTCACGATGACCGGCGGCCACGGCGTGCGGTTCCAGTACGACTACAGGCATGACGTCGCCGGGGGCGCGAGCGGTGTCTCGGCGCGGTCCCCGCGCTGGCTGCGCCTGACCCGCTCGGGCGACACCATCACCGGCTCCGAGTCGACGGACGGCAAGCAGTGGCGCACCGTCGCGACGGCGACGCTCGGCGGACTGCCGGACACCTTGCAGGTCGGTCTGTTCGCCACGTCTCCGGGCGACCTCACGCTCGACGAGATCGGCCTCGGCGGCGCTGTCGGCAAGCTCCGGCACACCCAGACCGTCGGGGTCTTCGACAACGTCGCCGTCAACGGTGCCGCCGATGGGGCGTGGCGCAGCGAACCAGTCGGCGGCACCTTGAACGAAGCCGACTGGGAGAAGCACCACAACCCATCGGGAACCGTGCAGCGGGACGGTGTCATCACGATCAGCGGCACGGGCGACATCGGGCCGCACGACTTCGAGGGCGCCCGCACCGCCCGGGACACGCTGCGCGGGCTCACGATCGGGCTGATCATCGTGCTTGTCGTCGCGGCGCTGTACGGTGCCCGCACAGCTCGCCGGACGCCATCGCGGCGGGTCGTCACGGTCAGTGCGGCCATCGTCGGCGCGGCCACGTTCGTCACCGGCCTCGTCGCGGTCGGTGTCGTCGTGCCGCTTGGCATGGCGGTTCTCAGGAGCAACGGCGTCCCCGTGTGGCCACTGCCCATGCCGACGGGCGCCCGTGTGGTCGTCGGCCTCGCCGTGGGGCTCGCGCTCTGCGCGGTCCTCACCTATGGACTCGGTCTGTGGCTGCGCCGCAGCTGGGCAGCGATCGTCGTCGGGCTGTCGCTGATCGCCGTGCCCTACGCGGTCGCGACGCTCCCGCTGCTGCCCGACGCGGTCTCCGAGTGGCTGCTACGGCTCACTCCAGCCGCGGGACTCGCCATCCAGCAAACGATGACGGAGTACCCGCAGGTTAACGTGCACTACGCGCCGTCGACCGGGTATTTCCCGCTCCCCTGGTGGGCAGGGCTCGCCCTGCTTCTCGCGTACACGACACTCGCGATGCGGATCGCCCTCGGCCGGAAACCCGCCGCCGGCAACGACTGGCGATAGATGCCGCTCTCGCGTAACGGCCTCGTGGGCGCCCGGGAAGGCGGGGGTCAGGTTCGTCTCCTGGACGATGCCGCCTGGACGCAGGATCATGAGGATGTGAGCAGGACGGACAACACGATGCCGCTTCGCCTGCAGGAGCAGGATGGCCGCCGCCCCAGGCACGATGCGGGCGGGTCCTATTCGGGCATCGGTGAGGATGCCGATCTGGCGGAGCGCAAGGCACGGCAGCGGGTGCGACTCACATTGCCGCGCGGTGAGGAACCGGAGCCGACCAGGCATCGCCATTGCGAGAAGTGGCTCTATTAGGGGCCGGCGATGAGCGTCCCAGAGGCGACCTCCGGGACGCTCATTCATGCACTGCGAGTTGCCGAGTGAGCGGGTCGCCCGGTGGGCGGACGGGCCAGAGCCCGTGCGCCCACCGGGGCGTCAGCACACGATGAAGATGCTCTGCCAGCCGACGGGCGTCCGCTGCTCCGCGTAGCGGTTGGATGCCAGCTCGAAGTGCATCGTGCCCTGAGTGTCGGGCTGGTTGTACATGCGGCCGCTCTGGCCGTCGCCGTACCACTTGTACGACCCGTGGAAGGGGATGTTGGACGGGCCGCACCGGTCGATGACCACCGACCGGCCGGTGAAGGCCGGCCCCTCGTAGGCCACGTACTGCGAGGCGTAGGCGGCGCTGCCCATGACCGCGACCAGGGCGGCGGAGATGACGGGGACGAGGGCGAGTCGCTTCACGAGGGTCCTCCTGATGCTTTCGATGGTTTACCGAGAGCAATGGTACCGTCACCCTGAGTGAACGAAACATGCGCGCACGGTGTGGTCCGCTTCCTGGGAGCATTGTCCGGGCAATGTCTTCGAATGTTCTGCGACGTGGTGTTCCGTGCGCGGCTCCCGGATCAGGCCGGTACGGGTAAGTACGGTCGTGCCCAGAGGACGGCCTGTCTCGCCGAGGCGGTGGGTGCAGGCTCGCCGCGTACCGAGGCTCGCAGGCCGGTGCGGCCGGCCCTCCTGAGGGTCGGTGCGGCTAGCTCTCGCCCGCGCGCAGTACCTCGCTCAGCCGGCGGCGGCGCCGCAGCGCCGACTCGATGGGCACCAGGGCGGCGACCGTCGCCGGCAGCGCGACGGTGACCAGGCCGAGTCGCCACCATGGCAGCACCAGGGCCGGGTCGGCGGCCTGTCCGGTGAGCAGGCGCAGCGCGAGGGAGTCGAGCGACAGGCGGGCGAGGAGCACGCCGAGCAGTGGGCCGCCGACGGCGGCGACCAGCACCGGCGGCAGCAGTTCCCCCGCGGTGACCCAGCGGGTGTCCCGAGGCCGGAGGCCGAGGGTGCGCAGCCGGGTCAGGGTCTGCCACCGCTCGGGCGCGCTCGCGGCCGCGCCGAGAGCGAGCCCCAGCAGTCCGAGGGCCACCAGGGTCGCGGTCGAGGCCCAGGCCAACCGCAGCAGTCCCGAGGTCAGCGGCGCCGCGCCGCTCGCGCGCAGCACGTCCTCGCGGATCACGGCCTCCGCGGCGGCGGCGCCCGAGGTGGCCGCGGTGGCCGCGCGCGCCGCTCCGGGGCCGGTCACCCACAGCGTGTTCTGGGCGGCCGGCATGCCGGCGGCGGCCATGGCCGCGGCGTCCACGAGGACGACGTCCTCGGCGTCTCCGATGGCCGGGGCCGTGCCGACGACGGTGAGCCGGATGGGCGGGGCGCCGTCCCGGAGCAGCTGCAGCCGCACGCCGGGCCGCAGGTCGCCGGCGGCCGAGCGCACCAGTGCGGGGACGTCGCCGTGACCGGCCGCGGCGAGCCGGGTGAGCGCCGGCGCGTCCGGCAGCGGCGTGGAGGTCAGCAGCCGCCGGTACGCGGCCGCGTCCACGATCACCAGGCGTGGATTGACGACCAGAGAGTCGGCGACGACGCGCGCTCTGTCGGTCACCTGCGCGGGGACGACCTGCCGCACTCCCGGCGCGGCGGCGACGCGCTTGGCGAGAGCCGACGTGGAGGACGCGGCGGTGGGGAGGACGTCGAGGCGGGCGTCGGCCCCGACGGTGCGCCATGCGCCGTCCGTCAGGCCCTGGCCGGCGGTGGCGTCGAGGGTGAGCGCGAACGACGCCAGAGCGGCGGAGGTCACCAGTACCAGAAGCGGCAGCACGCGCGTGGACGTCTCCGCCGCACGCGCGGTTCCGAACACGGCCAGCGGGCGGCGCGAGCGCAGAACCTGCTTCAACGCGAGACGCGTCCCGGCGGGCAGGAGGCGCAGCAGGACGAGCGCGCCGGCGAGAACGCCGAGGGCGGGCGCGCCGGCGGGCAGCGCCCCGCCGCCGTCCGGCCCCAACCCCGGCAGTGACCCCGGACCGGCCGTGTCGCCGGAGGAGCCGGCCGGGAGGATCCCGCGCTGACGCAGCGCGACCAGGGCGACGACCGCGGCGATCAGGACCGCGGCCTCGAGGGTGACGCGGCGCAGCCGGCCGGTGAGAAGGATCTGGCGGCGCGCGGACCGGTTGGCCGGGACGCGCCGGTCGCGGGTGGCGCGGGCGGCGGTGAGCGTGCCGAACGCCGGGCCGGCGGCGGCAGCGGCGAGGACCACCGGGAACACCCACTGCCACGAGGCGCCCGGGGCGAGCGCGCGGGCCAGTGCGAGCCCGAGCGCGGCGGCTGCCAGCGCCACCGCGGCGGACTCGAGCAGCAGCTCGGCGCCGAGGTCGGGAAGGGCCGCCCCTCGTTGCCGGGCAGCGGCCAGCGCGGGGGCGCGCCGGCGGACCAGCAGGTCGGCGGCGAGCAGCAGGACCAGGACCGCGACGACCAGGACGCTGGTGAGCAGCACCGATGCCTGCGCGGACGCGGCGCCGACCTGGCCACGGACCTCCCGCAGCACGCCATCGAGCCGCGTTTCCCACCTCAGCGAACCGTCGGAGGCGCCGGAGGAGCCGGAGGTCGCCTTGAGGGTGACCACCCTCGCGGTGATCGCCTGGGCGGAGTCCCAGGTGAGCCTGTCCGCATTGGGGGTGAACGAGATGGTTCTCCCAAGCTGATCCTGGTCGAAGGCCAGGCGGGCGTCCGGAAGGGAGTCAGGTGACAGCAGGCCGCCGAGCCGGGTGCTGCCCACGCCGTCCACGCCGGAGATGGGACGCAACACCCACGGGGCGAGGCGCCAGGCGGGATCGGCGCCGTCCGCCGCCCGGAAGATGCCACTGACCTGGACGTTCTTGATGTTTCCCTGGTCGTCCGTGAGGGGGATGCGAGCGCCGGGGCGCAGGCCGAGGGCCTCGGCGTCCGCTTCCGACAGGCCAACCTGCACCTGCCACGCCGGCCCTCCATCGGGAACCTGGATGCCGCCGTCCTGCGGGGCGACGGCGGATCCGGGCGGGTTGCCCGCGATCCAGGTCACGCGTGGCCCGCCGTCGGCCGCGAGATAGGTGAGCTGGAAGGTGCGCAGCACGCTGCCATCGGTGATCTTGAGGGTGGGGCTGGTGACGGTGGCGACGGGGGGATGCACCACGGCACGCAGGCCGGGGCCGAGTTCGTCCGTGACCCTGGTGCGCAGGTCGTCGACGTCCTCGGCGAGGCGGGGAGCGCGGACGCGGCCACCGTAGGGCCCGTCGTCGCGTTCCAGACCGGCGTGGACCAGGACGTCGGCGTCACCGCCCGCGCGGCGTACCGCGTCGTGGACGGCGTCGTCGGCGGTGACGCGCAGCAACGGCGGCACGGCGCCGGCGAGCAGGGTGACGACCGCGACGACGGCGGCGGCCAGCAGCAAAGGGCCGGCATCGGCGGCGGCGCGGCCGCGGATGCTGGGCCAGTGCAGGGCGGGCGGCCACCAGCGGAGGGGCGCTTGACGTCGCCCCGGCGCTTGCCCGGGCGCCGGCCGCCACCGTTGGCCGAGCGCTCGCCAGCGGTCGATCGCCCGAAGGGCCGTGCGCCGGCTCACGAGGCCACCCGCAGGTGCGCGGCGTCGGCGCGGCGGGCCTGGACGGTGACGACGACGGTGACGGCGAGCGTGCACCCGGCCAGCAGTAGGGCGAGCAGAGCGGCCTCGGTGGCCCATGGCCAGACGGGCAGGGCGGCCGGGACGGGCGCGGCGCCGGTGTCGGAGCGGACGAGCAGGGGCGCGACGAGGCGGGTGGCGAGCGCGCCGACGGCCGCGCCCGCCGCGATCAGGGGCACCAGGATGCCGGCGTGCTGGCCGAGCAGCACGTTGCGGATCTCGCGTCTGGTCATCCCCAGGCCCCGGAGCCGCGCGACTTCAAGGGCGCGGATCTGCAGGTCGAAGGTGACGTGCAGGACGACACCGGCGAGCAGCAGCAGGGCGGCGGCCGGGACGAGCAGCCGGAGCGCGGCCGGCAGCCCAGCGCGCAGGGGGCCGCCGGTGAGGCGGGCGGTCTCGGCGGCCCGGGTGGTGACCGTGCCGAGGTGGAGGGCGGTGGCGCGCGCCGCCGCGTCGGCGTGGGTGGGGTTCCCGACCCACCAGGCGTCCACGAGGGACTCCAGGTGGCCGTTGACGACGAGGGCGCGGGAGAGGGCGTCCAGGTCGGCCAGGACGGCCGCGGCGCCCGGGGCGGACGGGACGGTGGGCAGCATCTCGGTCACCCTCACCGGGACGGACGCGGTGCCGAGGGTGAGGTTGAGCCGGGCGCCGCGCCGGGTTCCGGTCTCGCCGGCGAAGCGTGCCGAGACGGCGACGGGCACCGGTCCGGGGACGGGGAAGGCGGTGGCGACGAGGGTCAGGGCGGCGCCCCCGGAGCCCCTGAGCTCGACGGACGTCGTCATCCGCAGCTCGGCGCCCGCGGAGGTGCCGCTGAGAACGACGGCCGGATCGGCGAGTTTGCCGGGGGCAGGAGCGGCGGAGGTGGCGGTCCAGGGCGACCCGGGCGCCGCCCCCGCGGAGACGGACGCCCCCGGCACCGTGAGCGTGACCGCGACCCGGAGGCCGTCCGCGCCGGCCTGCGGCGCGGCGAGGGCGGAGCCGGTGCCGGCGTTCGCCGGCGCGGTCTCGTCGATCGTGAAAGGGAGGGACACCGCGACCAGCCGCAGTCCTTCGGCCGTCACGCACGCGGGCAGAGGGTGCGCCCTGCCGTCGAGCGGCACCGGCGCGCCGGTGCAGGGGGTCCGCAGGCCCGTGGCGTCCTGCAGCAGTAGCTGGGGGGTCACGGCGAGCGGGGTGCCGCCGCTGGTCTTCCCGGTCATGGTGAGCGCCGCGCCTGCCGGGACGGCGAGACCGACCGCCCGCGCCTGCGGCGCGAGGGCGGCGCCCACGCCCGTCCAGCCGCGGTCGCCGTCCAGCCGGCCGCGCAGCAGCGTGCCGGCGCGGGTGGTGTCGACGGCGACGAGCCGTGGCGTGTCGCCGCCGTTGCCGAGCCACTGCCCGACCGCGACGCCGCGGTCGGTGGCCGGGCTCGCCGATCCGCCGGTGGCCGCGTGGACCGCCGCACCTTGCCCGGGGGTCGGCGGGGTGGCGAGGGTGAGGGCGAGGTCGGTGCCGACGGACAGGTCGGCCTGGTCGCGCTGCGAGTCCTGCCATGTGGCGCCGAAACCGGTTCCGAACGTGCCCGCCGCACAGGCCAGGCCGATCAGCAGACCCGCGGCGATCGCCTGCGGCCGGCGGGCGGCTTCGAACGCGGCCAGCGGGAGCACCAGCCCGCGGGCGCGGCGCGCCAGCCGGTCGGCGCCGCGGAGCGCGGGCGGCACCAGGCGCAGCGCCAGCGCGGCGCCCGCGGTGAGGAGCAGCGCGGGAGCCAGTACGCGGACGGCGTCGGCGCGGGCGGTGGACCCGGCGGGCTGGGCGTACAGCTGCCACCAGCCGGCGGCGGCGAAGGCCACGAGCAGCAGGTCGGCGCCGGATCGGGCCAGCAGCTCGCGCCGGTGGCGACGCTCGCCGGCCGCGGCGGCGGGCCGCAGCGCGAGGACGACGAGCACCGCCGCGAGCGCCAGGGCGCCGCCGGCGACGGCGATCACCTGGACGCCGGTCACCGCCGGATGGGCGGTGAGCCCGGCTCCCGCCAGTGGCGGCAGACGGGTCAGGCCGGCATGCAGGGCCGACGAGGCGGGGATCGAGAGCACGGTGGCGAGGACGGCGAGCGCGCCGGCCTCGGCGGTCGCGACGATCGCGAGCTGGCCGCGGCTGGTGCCCAGAGCGGACAGCAGCGCGGTCTCGCCGGCGCGCACGCCGGTGGTGAGCCGGCCGGCGAGGGCGAGGGCCGTCGCGGTCAGGACGATGCCGAGGACGGCGACGGTGAGCACGACGGCGGCGGTGACCTGCTGCTGGTCACGGGCGGCCAGCAGAGTGGACGGCAGCCGGGTGACGACGCGCTCGACCTGCACGCGGTCGCCGAGGGTGCGTGCCAGCCGGCGGTCGGCGCCGAGCACGGCCCCGGCGACGGCGTCGAGGTCGCGCAGGGCGGGGGTGGAGAGGTCGGGATGGGCGGTGACCTCCAGCCGGTCGATCGTGGAGCCGCCGGTGAGCAGGTCGGCGAGGTCGACGAGGAAAGGCCCGTAGGCGTGCACCGGCTGCGGCGAGCGTCCGTCGCGGTAGGCGAAGTCGTAGCCGGCGGCGGCGAGGGGGTCGCGGTCCCAGCCGGTGCCCGGTGACGGGCGGACGACGCCGACGACGGTCACCTCGGCCGCCGGGGCGGAATCAATGGACAGCTCCGTGCCGAGGTGGACGCGGCTGCCGAGGGTGAGGCCGAGCAGCCGAGCGGTGGGCTCGAGCACGACGGCCTCCAGCGGAGCGGCGGGCCGCGCGGAGCCGGTCGCGGCCCGTGGCCAGCGTCCGGCGGTCAACCGGGCGCGGGCCGGAAGGTCCTCCACGGCCGACAGGTAGGCCTCGGCCGGGACGCCGGCCTCCCCGGCGCGCGTCCCGGGCAGCCGCCGCATCAGCGACGACACGCGTGTGGACGTCGTCGCGGCGAACGGGGCGAGCGTCGAGGCCAGCACGGTGCGGGTGTCGTCGGCGACGGATCGCACGTCCGGGCCGCGGACGGTGACGGCGTAGGCGGTGACCTCGACCTCGCCGGGGGCGGCCTGGGACGCGGCGGCCTCCAGCGCCTGCTCGGCGGTGCGGGTGATGAGGAGGGCGCAGGCGCCCAGCAGAGTGGGGCCGACCATGACGACCGTCAGCAGGGCCGCCAGCAGTGGCCACTGTGCGCGGGCGCGGCGGGCGAGCAGTCTCAGCACGGGCCGCGCCGGACCGTCACGAGATCTCCCGGCCGTCGAGCCGCCCGTTCGACCGCTCGTCGATCTGCCTGCCGGGCCGCCCATCGGACCGCTCATGCGATCGCTCGCCGGGCTGCCCATCGGACCGCTCGCCGGATCGTTCACCAGAGGATCGTTCACCGGGCTGCCCGCCGGACCGCCCGTCGGGCTGCTCGTCGGGCTGCCCATCGGGCTGCTCGCCGGATCGCTCGTCGGGCTGCCCATCGGGCCGCGCGTCGATCCGCCCGTCGCTGATGCGGATGACCCGGTCCGCCAGCGCGATCATCACCGGGTCGTGCGTGGACACCAGCGCCGTGACCCCCTCGGACTCCACCACTCCGCGCAGCAGCGCCATCACCGACAGACCGGTCTCGGCGTCCAGCTGCCCGGTGGGTTCGTCGGCGATGAGCAGCCGGGGAGAGGCGGCCAAGGCCCGGGCGATCGCCACCCGCTGCTGCTGGCCGCCGGACAGCTCGCCCGGGCGCTGCTCGGCGTGGTCGGCCAGGCCCACCAGTTCCAGCAACAGCTCGACGCGGCGCTCGCGCTCCTGCGTCGCGACGCGGGCCAGCCGTAACGGGGCGCCGACGTTCTCCGCTGCCGACAGCACCGGGATCAGGCCGAACGTCTGGAACACGTAGGAGACCTTGTCGCGCCGCAGCCGGGACAGGCCGTCCTCGTCGAGGGCGGTGACGTCGGTGCCGTCGACGTGGACGCTGCCGGCGTCCGGGCGGTCGAGGCCGCCGATGATGTTGAGCAGGGTGGTCTTGCCGGAGCCGGACCGGCCGACGATGGCGACCATGGTGCCGGCGGCGACGTCGAACGACGCGTCGCGCAAGGCGTGCACGGCGGTCGGCCCGGTGCCGAAGCGCCGGTGGACGCCGCGAACGGCGAGCAGTGGCCCGCCGGTCGCACCGGCGCTCACGCGTGCGGGGTCACGATCGGGGTGGCCCGGGTTCATGTGCGCCCACCGAGGTCTGGAAGTCCGGCTTCGTGTGCCCCCGCCGAGATCCGGAAGTCCGGCCTCATGCGTCCCCGTCGAGGTCGGGGCGGATCGTGACGTGGTCGGCCTCCAGCGCCAGCCGGACGCGCCTGGTCAGCGCCAGCGCCTCGCGGTAGTCGCGCGGGACCTGGACCCGCCCCGCGCGGTCCATCACGGCGTACTCCTCGGCGATCACGTGGGTGCCGCCGTCGGCCGCGGTGGCGGTGCGGCGTACCACCTCGCTGCTGGTGCGCCCGTCGCGGATCGCCACCGTCCGCTCGACCTGGCCGCTGACCTCGGGGTCGTGGGTCACGACGACGACGGTGACACCGAGTTGCCGGTTGACGTCCCGCAACGCCGAGAAGACCTCCGCGGAGGTGGCGGTGTCCAGCTCGCCGGTCGGCTCGTCGGCCAGCAGGACGTGGGGCTCGTTGGCGAGGGCCACCGCGATGGCGACCCGCATCTGCTGCCCGCCGGACAGCTGCGCGGGACGCCGGTCGGCGCACTGGGCGACACCGAGGGCGCCCAGCAACTCGGCGGCGCGGGCGCGGCGGTCGCGGGCCGGTGTGCGGGCGGCCGTCATCGGCAGGTCGACCATCTGCCGCGAGGTCAGGTAGGGGACGAGGTTGCTCGCCGTCTGCTGCCGTACGTATCCGACGGTGTGCCGGCGGTAATGCACGCGGTCGGCGCGGGACATGGTGAGCAGGTTCCACCGGTCGACGCGCGCCCGCCCGGCGGTGGGGGCGTCGATGCCGGCGAGTATGGACAGCAGCGTCGACTTGCCCGAGCCGGACGCCCCGACGACGGCGATCATCTCGCCGCTGTTCACGACGAGGTCCAGCCCTTGCAGCGCCTGCACCTCGACCGACCCGGACTGGTAGATACGCACCAGGCTCTCGCAGGCGATCAGCGCGTCGTGCCCGAACTCCGGCGTCTTCTGCGAGGGCTGAGGCAGAGACAGCGGCGTGGTGGACATCCCCCTCCTCCGGCCCGCGTCGCGCCGACCTCGGGCCAGACTCTATAGCCGCCCCGCGGCGGCGGCCAATGCCCTTTCGGCGGCGCCGGTACCGATCGGCCGGTCGCCCGGGCGCTGCGTCAGGGGCCAAGCGGGGTGCAGTCGAGGATGAGGTGCCCGAGCGCGGTGCTGTGAACGGCGGCGACGTCGAGCCCGGCCCGGGCGGCGAGGGCGGCGTAGTCCTCGGCGGTGCGCTCGCGGCCGCCGCTGAGCACGAGCATGCGCAGGTTCATCTCGGCGAACATGGCCGGGTCGTCACCGGCTCCGCGTGACTCGATCATCACCACCCGTCCGTGCCGCCCGGCCGCGTCGGCGCACCGCCGCAGGATCAGCCGGGCGTCGTCGTCGCCCCAGTCGTGCACCACCCGCCTGAGCACGTACACGTCGCCCCCGGCGGGCAGCGGGTCGAAGAAACTCTGGCCGGCGAACTCGCAGCGCGTGTCCAGCCCCCGCTCGGCCAGGTACCGCCGGCCTCGTTCCACCGTTTCCGGCAGATCGACGAGCGTGGCCCGGATGCCGGGGTTGGCGCGCAGCACTTCGGCGAGCAGGACGCCGGTGCCACCGCCGACGTCGACCACGTGCCGCGCGCCTGACCAGTCGTACCCCGTGGCCGCGTCGGCTACGTAGTCGGCCCCGACGGCCATGGTCGCGTCGAACGACGCGCTCATCTGCGGGTTCGCGGCGAGATAGTCCCAGAACGGGGCGCCGAAGACGGTCTCCCACGCCGGTCGCCCGGTGCGGACGGTGTGCAGCAGACCGGTGAACGCCACGTCCATCTGCCCGCCGAACCCGCCGAGGTCGAGCCACACCCGCATCCCGGAAGGGTGGCCGGACGCCAGCAGCGCGGCGGGCCCGTTGACCGCGAACCTGCCCGGCTCCGGTTCGGTGAAGACACCCCGGCAGGCCAGGTGACGCAGCAGCCGGCCCAGCGCGTCGGCGTCGGCGCCGGAGCGGCGCGCCAGTTCTTCGACGGGCACGGTGTCGCCGCCCATCAGATCGGTCAGCCCCAGCGAGGCCGCGACCCGCACGGCCATCGGCGTGACGAGGTCCGTCACGGGTGCCAGCACCGCCCACGCCGCTTCCCACGCCGATGGCCGGCCTTGCTCGTCGTGATGCTCTTCGGCGCTGGTCACGGCCACGACCGTCCCCTCTCGCGGGATCAAGGCTTGCCTGCCGAAAGCTAGCATCCGATCCATCCGCCCGGTCTTGGACGAATGGGAGGCATCCCCGGGTCCGCGCCGTCAGCGCGGAGGCGCCTGGACGGCCGTGGCGGGGACTAGTCGAGCCAGATCACGAAGCCGGTCAGCCCGTTGAGCACGGCCGCGACGCCGGCCCGGACGGCGCGTCCGGCGCGCTCGGGGGTGAAGGTGGCGGCATCGTAGGTCGAGGACATGCCGAGGCCCTCGCCGCGGAACGACGCGCCGGTCCAGTCGGCGGCGGTGACGTTCGCCGTGGGCTCGGCCAGTTCGGCGCCTACCACGAGGAACTGCTGGTCGAGATGGTTGGCGGTGACCAGGGCCAGGGGGTCGACGAGGTCGTTGCCGGCGCTGATGACGAGGTCGGGCCCCAGTTCGATCGCCTGGCCGATGCGTGCGATGAACTGGTCCGGCCGCGTGGCGGTGACGGTCTTGAGGCTGACGTGCTCCTCCTCGGCCCACTTCGTCACGGCGTTCACGAGCGTTTTCGTCTGAGGGTCGTCCCCCGCGGTGAGCAGCACGACGCGGTAGCCCTCCGGCGGCCGGCCCTCGTCCCAGGAGCCGGGGCGCGGCGTGATCGTGGACTCCGGGGCCGGTGGCGCGGCCGCGTCGAGGAACCCCGGGCCGAGGGTGCCGGCGGCGGTGGGCTTGGCGTGCGGCCGTGACCAGTCGTCGCCGGAGCCGCATCCGCTGACCAGTACGGCGGTCGCGACCGCCACGGCCAGCATGCCGGCGGGCAGTAGCCGAGAGCGGCGCATAGAGATCGTCCTTCAGGGGTGACGGGAGCTGCGCGTACTTCCTACCTTATTGCGCGCCTTATTCCTCTATGAGCGATATTTCCGCCGTGTCGGGTTCGCCGTGGGTTTGCGCGAGAGCCGCCGTTCGTTCATCTGAGCCGAGCAGATTGCGTGCGCCAACCGTAGAGGAGTCACATGTTCACCGCCGCTCGGCGTCGTGCCTGTGCCGTCGTCGCCGCCGCGGCCGCGGCCGTCCTGCTCAGCGCCCTGCCTGCTTTCGCCCACGGGTTCACCTCGACCGTGTACGCCGATCTCACCTCGCCCGGGGCCGGGCAGGTCCGCTCGGAACTCGGGCTGGAGTACGACCTGCTCGTCGTCTCGGCCGCCGACGCCGAGAAGGACGACGCGCTCTTCCGGGCGGGCACCGCGGCGTTCGAGGCGGGCGACGCGGCGGCGCAGGCCGCCGCGCTCGACGCCCACGCCGGCTCGGTGGTCGCGTACGTGACCGAGCGCTTCGGCGTCTCGGCCGAGGGCAAGGCGTGCACCCCCGTCCGGGACGGCGGCTTCAGGATCGAGCAACGCGAGGGCGTCCCGTACGCGCTGCTGGCTCTCGACTACCGGTGCCCGGAGTCGCCCGAGGCGCACGAGGTGCGCGGTGGGTTGTTCCCGGACTCCGAGGGCTATGTGCGCGACAGCAAGACGGTGGTGACCTATGACCTCGACCTGACGTCCGGAAGCGCCGCCCTCGACGCCCGGCATCGGTCGTTCTCCACGCAGCAGTCCTGGGCCGAGCGGTTCTGGGAGTTCTTCCGGCTCGGAGCCGAGCACCTGCTGTCCGGGCTCGACCACATCCTGTTCCTTCTCGCGCTGATCGCGGGGTCCCGCCGCCTGCGCGAGATCGTGCTGGCGGCGACGACCTTCACGCTGGCCCACTCGGTGACCTTCATCTTCGCCGCCCTCGGCCTCGTGCGGGTGCCCGCGTCGTTCGTCGAGCCGGTCATCGCCCTGTCGATCGCGGTGGTCGCGGGCTGGCACCTGTGGCGGATCGGGCGACGCCGATCGCACGCCACGGATCTGGAGACGGCCGGTCACGGTCACCTCAGCCTGGACCGTGCGGGATGGACGCGGCTCGCGGTGGTCTTCTGCTTCGGTCTCGTGCACGGACTCGGCTTCGCCGCGGCGCTGGGGATCGACCAGGCCTGGTCATGGCGGGTCCTTTGGTCGCTGCTCGTCTTCAACGTGGGCATCGAGGTCGTCCAGCTGGCGCTCATCATGGCCGTCTTCCCGCTGCTCGCCCTGCTGCGCCGCCGCAGGCCGGTCGCGGGGCTGTGGACGACCGGGGCGATCGCGGCGGGTGTGTCCGTGATGGGCCTGGTGTGGTTCGTGCAGCGGATTCTCGGCATCTGAGACCGCGTCACAACTTCCGGCAAGCGCAACAGAGCGCCCGTTCCGCGTTCACCTCGCGGACATCAACCTTCGAAACCGTGACAAAGCTCTACAACACCCTCAAATGGACGGAAACTCGATGAAGTTCGACAACCGGGCACAAATTCCCGGGCGTGTCCGTCGCCGGCTGGCCGTGGGCGCCACGGCGGCGGTCATGGGCGTCACCGCGGTTCTGGGCGGCAGCCTGGCGACCGCGGCTCACGCCGACGCCACTGCGCCGCTCACCGGCATCATCCTCGGCGTGGGCGCCAACGAGTCGCAGCGCGTCGTGTCCTGGTACTCCTCGGTCGGCACCGCGCAGGTGGTCCAGGTCGCGCCGACCTCCGAGATCCACAAGGGCCAGTTCCCCAAGCACGCCGTGACCTTCCCGGCCGCGGTCGCCGCGAACGTCGTGAACGGTGGCTACAACGGCCACGCCACGGTCGACGGCCTGAAGCAGAACACCGCGTACTCCTACCGCGTCGGCGTCCAGGGCAACTGGTCCCCGACGTACTCCTTCAGGACCCAGAAGTTCAAGGGCGACTTCGACTTCCTGTTCTTCGGCGACCCGCAGATCGGCTCGTCCGGCGACCTGGCGAAGGACGGCGCCGGGTGGCAGGACACCCTGAACGTCGCCCTCGCCGCCAACCCGAAGGCCGAACTGCTGGTCTCGGGCGGCGACCAGGTCGAGTCCGCCAACACCGAGACGCACTGGAACGCGTTCCTCGCGCCCGACAAGCTGCGCCAGTACCCGTGGGCCGCCACCATCGGCAACCACGACGTCGGCGGCAAGGCGTACGAGCAGCACTTCTGGACGCCGAACACCGACCGTTCCGCGCCGTACTACAACGGCGACGCGACCACCCGGTCGGGCGGTGACTACTGGTACATCTACAAGGGTGTGCTGTTCATCGACCTCAACAGCAACGCCTACGCCGCCGGCTCCGACGCGGCGCACATCAGCTACGTCACCAACGTGATCAAGTCGCACGGCGGCGAGGCCAAGTACACGGTGCTCGTCTACCACCACTCGATCTACTCGCCGGCCTCCCACGCGAACGACGGCGACAACCAGCAGCGCCGTAAGGACTTCCCGACCGCCTTCTCGAACCTCGGCGTCGACCTGGTCCTGCAGGGTCACGACCACAGCTACTCCCGCAGCTACGTGATCAAGAACGGCCAGAAGTCGAACCAGAACGAGAAGCCCGGCGCCGCCGAGGTGGCGCAGGGTCCGGGCGGCGTCATCTACGTGACGGCGAACTCCGCGTCGGGGTCGAAGTACTACGACATCACCGCTCCCGACACGACCAAGGACCCGAACTACGGTCCCGACCCGCTGAACCCCAACAGCCACTGGGCCAACTCGGTCGAGAACCAGGAGCACGTCCGTACCTATGTGAAGGTCCAGGTGCGCGGCGACAAGCTCGTCGTCGAGAACCTTCGCAGCGGCACCTGCGCCGCCCCCAACGCCGCGGTGGAGCTGGGCCAGGAGTCGTGGTGCGGCCCGAAGAGCGGCGCCGGCCCCGCGCAGCCGGTCGGGTCCAAGGTCGACAAGGTGGTGATCCACCTGTACGACGGCGGCGACGACCACGGCCACGGTGACCACGGCCACGGTGACCACGGCCACGGTGACGACGACCACGGCCACGGCCACGATGACCATGGCCACGGCAATGGTCACGGCAAAGAGACCGACGATGTCAGCCCGGTCTCGGCCGAGGCCGCCTGGCTTCAGTAGACGGCACAGGGCGGCGCCGGGGACGCTCACGCTCACCCCGCTGAGCTGATCCGGCCCGCTCATCCGGCGGGGTGGGCGCCTGCAGGGCGCCCACCCCGCGGAACGTCTTCCATCCCGCCACTCCCACACCGCCCGAGGATCACCAGATGCGCCCGCCCACACCGCGTACGACCACAGCATGCGGAGCCCTCGCCCAGGCCACTGTCGTGGTGCTGCTCGCCGCGCTCGGGCTCCTCGGAACGGGGGCCGCACCCGCCGCGGCGGCGGACGGCGACGCCTCATGGGCGGTCAGAACGGCCTCCGGCGACTACGGGTCCGACCGGCAGAACTACGGCTACACCCTCGGGCCGGGCGGACAGGTCAAGGACGGTCTCGTGGTCGTCAACCAGGGCGGCACGCCGCTCCACCTGGACGTCTACGCCGCCGACGCGTTCACCGCCGAGGGAGGCCGGCTCGATCTGGTCGCCAAGGACGCGAAGTCGACGAAGGTGGGTGCGTGGGTGCGCATCGGCCGGCCCGACGTGACGGTCCGGCCCGGCGAATCGGCCGAGGTGCCGTTCACGCTCACGCTTCCCGCCGACGCCGTGCCCGGTGAATACATGGGCGGCATCGTCACCTCGCCGGCGCGGAACGGAGAGGCGGACGGGATCGACGCCGGTCGGCGTCTCGGCATCAGGATCCGTCTGCGCGTCGGTGGAGAGCTCAAGCCCCGCCTGTCGGTGGAGGAGCCGCGCGTGCGCTACTCGGGCGGGCTCAACCCGTTCGGGAAGGGCGACGCCACCGTCACGTACACGATCCGCAATACGGGCAACACCATCCTCACCGCCCGCCAGGCGGTGTCCCTGTCCGGCCCCTTCGGACGCCTGGGCGTCCGCGCGGGGCAGGTCGACGACTCGCCCCGCCTGCTTCCGGGCGACACCTGGAAGGTCTCCGTGCCGGTGCGCGGGGTGGCTCCCGCGGTGAGGTTGACGGGAACGGTCACCCTCGTCCCGCTGCTCACCGACGCGGCGAACTCGGTCGCTCCGCTCGCCGCCGTCGAGGCCACAGCGAACGCCTGGGCCATCCCCTGGACGCTGCTGTTGCCGCTCCTCGTCGTCCTCTGCGGGCTCGTCGTCGCGGGTCTGGCATTCCGGCGGCGCCGCCGCCAGGCCCGGGCGGCCCTATCGGTCCCGCGGGATGCGGTAGACGGACACGTGTGAACGCGTGTCCGCGGTGAAGTCGGCTCCGGCCCAGTCCCCGTGCCTGGACTCCAGCTCAAACCCGGCCAGCTGTGCCATGAGGTCGAGTTCGGACGGCCAGATGTAGCGGTGCGGGCTGCGGGACAGCCGAGCCTGCCTGCCCTCGTCGAAGGTGAAGTGGTGCGACACCACGTGCTGGCGCAGGACGTCGTAGGTGTCCAAGCCGATGTAGCCGGGCTCGGAGCACCACACCATGGCCTGCTGGCCCGGTGGGAGCTTGCGCAGCTCGGGTACCCAGAGCTCGATCACGAACCGGCCGCCGGGAGTGAGGTGGCGGGCGGCGTTGCGGAAGCACGCGACCTGCTCGGCCTGGGTGAGCAGGTTCGAGATCGTGTTGTAGACCAGGTACACGAGCGTGTACTCCCCCGGCGCGGTGGCGGTCGCCATGTCGCCGACGATCACCGGGAGCGTCGCTTCGTCCACTTTCGCGCGCAGCCGGTCCAGCATCGCAGGTGACAACTCGATGCCGGTGACGGGCACCCCCCGCTCGGCGAGCGGGACGGCCACGCGGCCGGTGCCGATGGCGAACTCCAGGGCACGTCCGTCCCCCGCGAGCGCGGCGAGGCGCTCCACGGCCGGCTCCAGGACTTCGGGCGCGAACATGCCCTGGCCCGGCGTGTCATAGCGCTGAGCGGTCTCGGCGTCCCAGATCTCGTTCTGTCGCATGCCGCCAACGATCATCGTGGGGCATGCGGTTGTCCACCGATTTTCACCCGGCCGCGTGCGCGCGTGCCCCGCCGCGCGCCGGTACGGAGGCGGTCATCGCGCCGGCCTCCATGCCATGAGCAGGAGCAGGGCGACGACGAAGGACAGGACGATCCCGGACGCGGCGGCCACGACCCACCCGGCCGGGACGCCGGGCACGAAGAAGGCCGGGAGCCCGGTCAGCGCTGACAGCACGCGCGTCACGATCACGACCGTCCGCGCCCATGCCGCACCGCGCCAGGCGAAGGGCACGGCCGTGCACGTCAGCAGCGCGACCACGATGACGGCGAGAGGCATGACGGGACCGTCGGCGAACTGCCGCACCGACACGACGACGTCGCCGAGGGCGAGGACCGACGCCAGGACGAGCCCGGCGCGGAGGGGAACGGGGGAGCGGCGCGTGCTCGCGCCGGAGGCGGCGGTGGACATTGTGGTATCTCCTCATCTGGGGCCACGGCGGCGACCGATGCCGTCACGCCGGACGCGGTGGTGCTCGGTGTCGCCGTGCGCCGGAGGCGGCGCCGACAGATGCGGCCTCGCTGAGTGCGGATGTGATCGAATGCCACTTTCGGGCGGCCGGCGGCCAGGACGCATGAGGTGGCGCCCTCGTAGGTGGCGCGCGGGCCGGGAGATCGTCCCGGTCCGGGTAGGGCCAGGCCCCCAGACGGCCCGCAGGAACGCGCTCATAATCGGACCATGTCCTGCGAAGAGGCACAGGGAAGCGCGCCGATCCGGGTGCTGCTCGCCGACGACCACCCGGTCGTGCGGCGCGGACTCGCGGCGCTGCTCGGCACCCTCGCCGGCATGGAGGTCGTGGCGCAGGCGGGCACCGGCGAGGAGGCCCTGCGCGAGGTGGCGCTGAACCGTCCCGATGTCGCCGTCATGGATCTGCGCATGCCGTCGCTCGACGGCGTGGAGGCGACCCGCAGGATCGTCCGCGACCATCCCGGCACGGCCGTGCTCGTGCTGACCATGTTCCACGAGGACGCCCTGGTCGCCGAGGCCCTCCGGGCCGGCGCCCGCGGCTACCTGCTGAAGGTGGCGGAGCAGGACGAGATCGAGCGGGCCATCCGTGCGGTGGCGGCGGGGGATGTGATCTTCAGCGGGGCCGTAGCCGAACGGGTGCTCGGGCAGGTGACCGCGGGGGAACGCGCAGCTCCTCCGCTGCCGCAGCTGTCACCCCGTGAGCGTGAGGTGCTCGATCTGATGGCGACGGGCGCGACGAACGGCGCGATCGCCCACCGGCTGGGCCTGGCGCACAAGACGGTCGGCAACCACATCTCGGCGATCTTCTTCAAACTGGGCGTGGCGACGCGCGGCGAGGCCATCGTGATGGCGAGGGACTCCGGGCTCGGCCGCCGTGGCTGATCTCCTCGCGCCGGCTCCGGCGGGCGCGGAACGCTCCGGCCGCCGGTGGGTGATCGCCGCCGCCGTGCCGGGCACGGTGCTCGCCCTTGCGGCGATCGTGTTCGCCGTCGTCGCGGACGCCGGGTGGCGCACCTTCGTCGACTCCTACACCCTGACCAACCTCGTCATCGGGCTCGGGTTCCTCGCGCCGGGCGCCACGATCTCCTGGTTCCGCCCGCGCAACGTCATCGGGTCGCTGTTCCTCGTGTGCGGCCTCGGCCATCTGACGACCGCGGCGGCCACGATGATCATGCTGGTAGGCGACGGCGCGGGCTGGCCCGTCCCCCTCCTCCGCTCGCTGTCGACCTTGTCGACGGGAGCGTGGCAGGTCGGGATCATCTGGCTCTTCGGCGTGGCGCTCCTGCTCTTCCCCGACGGACGCCTGCCGTCGCGCCGCTGGCGGCCGCTGGTGTGGGTGATCATGGTGTGCGGCGCGTACCAACTGGTGACCGGAGTGCTCTCCGACGGCTCGGTGCTCGGAAGCTCGCCGGAGCTGTCGTCCATCCTGTCCGTCGGGCTGGTCGTACCGGCTCCGATCAACGACGCGGTGGGCCTGGCGGGCGCCGCGACCGAGCCTCTGGTGATCGCCTCCCTCGTGCTCCGGTACGTCCGAGGGGACGAGCGCACCCGGCGGCGGCTGCTCTGGCTCATCCTCGCCATGCTGGTCATGCTGGTCCTCAACGCGCAGCGCTGGGTCACCGGGGACGGTCCGATCCTGTTCCTGCTGACGTTCGCCCTCATCCCGATCGCGATAGGCATAGCGATCGTCAGGTACGAGCTGTTCGACATCCGGCTCGTCCTCTCCAGGGCCCTGCTGTACGGCATGGTCGTGTCGGTGGTCGTCGCGGTGTACGCCGGGCTCGTCGCCGGGTTCTCGCTGCTGGTTCCGCAGGACGCCGGGCGCGGGGTGGCGACCGCGGCGGCGATCTTCGTGGCGATCCTGTTCACACCGCTCCGCCTGCTGCTGCAGAGGGCGATCGACCGCGCGTTCTACGGCACACGGGCCGATCCGGCGCAGACGGCATGGCGGGTCGGCGAGCGGCTACGGCACGACGACGACCTGCCGGGCGTGCTGGAGCGAACCCGTACCGCCCTGCGCCTGCCCTGGATGATCCTCCGCCGGGAGCAGGACGGCGCGAGCCTGGCGACGGCCGGTGTCCCATCCGGCTGGGGCGGCTCCGTCGAGGTCGCCCTCGGCTACCGCGGCGACGTGGTGGGCACGCTCGTCGTCGGGCTGCGGCGCGGCGAGTCACACCTCCACGACGCCGACCGGCGTTCGCTCGACCTCATCGCGACTCCCCTCGCGGTGGCGCTGCACGCCACCACGTTGAGCGAGCAGGTGCGCCAGGCCCGCACCGCGACCGTCGAGGCGGGCGCCGCCGAACGCGTGCGGCTGCAGCGCGAGCTCCACGACGGCCTCGGCCCGAGCCTGACCAGCATCGCCTTCCGCGCCGACGCGGCCTCCAACCTGCTGCGCTCGGACGCCGGCCAGGCCGAACGCCTGCTCGGCGAGGTCCGAGCCGACCTGCGCGCCGCGATCGACTCCGTCCGCCGCGTGGTCTACGGCCTGCGTCCGATCGAACTGGACGACCTCGGGCTGGCCGCCGCGCTGACCCGGAAGGTGACGGGCCGGTCGGCCGAGGAGCGCAGGGGGATCGCGGTGGAGCTGGAACTGCCGCCCCGCCTGCCCGCATTATCCCCCGCGGTCGAGCTTGCCGCCTATCGCATCATCGACGAGGCGCTGACGAACGTGCTGCGCCACTCGCGGGAAACCCGCGCGGTGATCCGCATCCACGTGGACGCGGGCGGCGACCTGGCCATGACGATCGGTGACGACGGCGAGCCGCCGGCCGCCTGGCGGCCGGGCGTGGGCCTGCGCTCCATCTCCGATCGCGCCGAGGAACTGGGCGGGTCGGCCGACGCCGGGCCCACGGCCGGCGGCTGGACGGTCCGCGCACGGCTTCCCCTGCATCCCCATGCGCCGGCGCCTCGCGAGCTGCCGGCGCCCTGACGGCGGCCGGCCTCGATCTCCCGGGCTTCTGGGGGTCAGCACCGTATCGGGTTGGGTGCTGGCACTCATGACGGCGGGACGGCCGGACATTACCTTCGAGAGGCAATCAGGAAACGCCGATCGAAAGGGGGGTTCGCATGCTGTTCATGCGAACCGGGTTCGAAAAGGCGCCGGGGGCGGCTTCGACACGGAGCCGGAATCTGGCACGCGGAATATCGGGCCTGGCCACCGCGGCCGCACTCGTCTCCGCGGGCATGACGCCCGCGAACGGCTCCGTCTCTGCCCAGGAGAATGCGGACGCCTCCGTCTCGGCCGAGGCGAAATCGAGCGATTCCCGCGCGGCCGTGCCCCACATTTCCAGCAGAGGCCTGCTGGGCCCGGTCGACTACCCGGGTCTGTGCGTGCGGCACGCCTACTTCCAGGGCGAGCTCACCCGATGCCCTGGCCAGGCCTCCAGGGACACGCCGGACTTCTATTTCAGGGCGGTCCGGGTGCAGGGGAGCCCGGACCTCTACCGGCTGGCCGCGACGAACCGCAACCTGCCCGGTCATTACCTGCGTCACCAGAACTTCGCCATCGTGCTGTCGAAGACCCCGCAGAGGCCGAGCAAGGCCTATGACCTGTTCATGAGGGATTCCGCCTTCTATTTGCGGCCGGGCCTCAGCGGGGAAGGAATCTCCTTCGAATCGTTCAATTTCCCCGGCTGGTACATCAGGCACAGCGACTTCCGCCTCTGCATCGCAAAGAGCCGCGGCGCCGGCGACCGTCTTTTCCAGAAGGACGCCTCCTTCCGATCCTTCGTGATGAAGGACCACGGCTCCGATCTGGTGCCGGTGGACGAATAGCGGCCGGTTCCTCACCCGGACATGCGGGCGCACAGGGCCTGGACGGTCCAGCCGAGCGCCGGTGCGAGGCTCTGCGGCGCCGGCCACCCGTTGATCACCGCGAGCAGCCGGAGATACCGCTCTCTGCGAGGGGCGAGCGCGGTCTCCAGCCGCAGCAGCAGCCGGCGCCGCAACTCGGCATCGTCGGGGCGGCCCACCAGGCCGGCGTACTCGGCCACGATCGCCGCGACGACCGGGCCGGCCTCCGGCGAGACGGGGTCGATGCCGGCCTCCAGGGCGGGGACGGCCCGGTCGCGTGCGATCGCGGCGGCGTCACGGCGCGGGACGGTCGCGCCGCCCTCGACGCGGTCGGCCGCATGCTGCTCGGCCAGGCGCCGCATGTCGGCGCGGAAGCCCGGGTCCTGGGACAGTTCGGCCAGCTCCACCCACGCCTCCACCTGCCCGTCCTTCGGGTCGTCGGGCGGTTCGGGGGTCAGCGAGCGGGCGACGCCCAGGTACCCGGCGTCCAGGCCGCCGAAGGCGGAGTCGAGGAACTCGCCGATCATGCGCCGGCGTTCGTCCTTCGAGAGTTTGGCCAGTTCGTTCATCAGATCCATCTCCTCGGGGGTGGCTCCGCGCTCGGCCACCGCCCTCAGCACGGCGTGCCGCAGGCGCAGCGTGCGCATCTGCACCTCCAGGGCCGCGGCGTGCGCCGCGGCGACCTCGGGAAGCGAGATCTCCCGGTCCACGACCCTGCGGATCGTCGCGAGGTCCAGTCCCAGGTCGCGCAGCGTCCGGACGAGGTCCAGGCGGGCGGCGGCGTCGATGCCGTAGAGGCGGTAGCCGGCCGGGCTGCGGCCGGTGGGCGGCACGATCCCGCGGTCGGAGTAGAACCTGATGGCCTTGACCGTCAGCCCGGTCCGCCGTGCCAGGTCGCCGATCGTGTAGACCGCGTCGCCGTCCATGCCGTCAACTCTCGCGCCTCCTCCTACAGGAGACTCAAGCCGCCCCGCCCCGCTTCCCCCCGCCGCCGACCCCGTCCAACCCCCGCCCGTCCCGTCTCCGCCTGCCTCTGCCCTGCGTCGCCGCCTGCCTCTGCCCTGCGTCGCCGCCTGCCTCTGCCCTGCGTCGCCGCGTCCCCTGCCGGCGCGCGGACACGCGAACGGGGACGGTCAGGCGCCGGTGGCCGGTCCGAGCAGGCCGGTCTCGTAGGCCGTCGCGACCGCGGCGGCGCGGTCGTTGACCTCGAGTTTGGCGAAGACGTGCAGCAGATGGGTCTTCACCGTCGCCTCGGTGATGAACAGTTTCGCGGCGACCTCGCGGTTGGTGGCGCCGCGGGCGACGAGCCCGAGCACCTCCATCTCCCGGCGGCTCAGCGTCTGTGTCCGCTGTTCCGGCGCGCGGACCTTGGGCGCGAGCACTCCGGCCACGGAGGGGGACAGCACCGTCTCGCCGCGCGCGGCCGCCCGCACGGCCTGGCGCAGGTCGGCGCGCGGGGTGTCCTTCAGCAGGTAGCCGGTGGCGCCCTGCTCGATGGCGGGCAGGACGTCGGCGTCGTCGTCGAAGGTCGTCAGGACGAGCACGTTCACGCCGGGCGCCTGCTCGCGTAGCCGGCGGATGACCTCCGCCCCGCTCATCTTGGGCATCCGCAGGTCCAGGAGGACGACGTCCGGGCTGGTGCGCATGGCGACGGCGAGCGCCTCGGGTCCGTCGGCCGCCTCGCCCACGACCTCGAAGGAGTCGTCGCCGGTGAAGATCCCCCGCAACCCGTCGCGGACGACCGGATGGTCGTCAACGATGATCATGCGGATCGGCATGGTCATGACTCCTTCCCCACGTGGCCGCCGGGATCACCGTATTCGGCGTCAGCGGCGGACGAGGTGGCGGGGATGGCGGGGACGGTGGCGGAGATGCCCGTTCCCTGACCGGGAGCCGCCTCCAGCGCGAAGGTGCCGGCCAGCCGGGTGACCCGCTGGCGCATCGAGACGAGGCCGAAGCCGCCGCCGCCCGCGGAGCCCGCCGCCCCGGGGGAGAAGCCCGCCCCGTCGTCACGCACGTCCAGCACCACGACGTCCTCCATGTACGACAGTGTGAGGCCGGCCCGGCCGGCCGAGGCGTGCTTGGCGACATTGGCCAGCGCCTCCTGCGCCACGCGCAGCAAGGTGATCTCCACCTCCGCGTGCAGCGGCCGGGCGTCGCCGGTGACCGACACGGAGGCGGGGACCCCGGTGGTCCGCGACCATTTCGTGGCGACCTCGTGCAGGGCGGCGGGAAGCTGGGCCTCTTCCAGCGGCGCCGGGCGCAACGCCTGGACCGACCGGCGGGCTTCGTTCAGGCTGTCCCTGGCCAGGGTGCGCACCGTGTCCAGCCGGGCGCGGACGGCGTTCACGTCGTCGAGCGTCTCTTCGGTGGCCTCGATCTGGGTGATGATGGCGGTCAGCCCTTGGGCGATGGTGTCGTGGATCTCCCTGGCCATCCGCTGCCGCTCGCCGAGCACTCCGGCCTCGCGGGCGTGGTTCAGGAGCCGGGCCTGCAGTTCGGCGTTCTCCTCCGCGAGCGCGGTCAGCTTCGCGCCGGTCTCCCTCAGTTGGACGATCATCGTCTTGCGCTGCTCGTTCTGGTCGGTGATCGTCTGGACGGACAGGCCGATGGTCGAGGCGACGAGCGCCGCGACGAGGAAGGAGAACAGCAGTTCGCCGGTGCTCCGCCCTGCCGCGGGCCGGGCGGCGACCAGGACGGCGGCCGTCGCGGCCACTCCCGCGTACGCCCACCTGCGGGGCAGCAGGGTGTAGGACTGGACGAAGGCGCCGAGGCCCGTCACGATGAACAGCGAGTCGATCCTGATCAGCGCTCCGGTGACGGCGAGCGTCACGACGAAGTAGATGATCAGCCCTGCCGGCCGCTCCACGCGGCCGGGGTGCGCGGTGACCATGAACCAGTGCCAGATCGCGGCGAGCACGACCAGGCCCAGCACCTGTGGTCTCCAGTCGCTCACCAGCGCGAAGACCGCCGGCAGCAGGATGAACAGGTACGGCAGAGCGGGCCAGGAGCGATCCCATCGGGAGAGGACGGGGTCGGGGGCGTTCACCACCGCAGGACCCTGACGGCGGCGCCGCCGGCGATGATGCATATCGCCACCATGACGCCCAGGGTAAGCGGGGACATCCCGGCGCCGCTCCATCCGTCGCGTATCGCCTGGACCACGGGGGCCATCGGGGTCAGGTCGCCGATGGCGAGCATGGAACCCGACAGGGTCTCGCGGGGGATGACGGCGCCGGAGAGGAACGCCATCGGGAAGAAGAGGCCCAGTCCGACCACCGTGGCGGCGCGGCCGCTCGGGACGAGCGCGCCGACGAGCAGGCCGACGGCGCCGAGGCTCAGCGCGCCGAGCATCCACGCGAGCAGGACGCCCCCTGGGTCGCCCGGCGCCGTCAGCCCGTAGGCGGCCAGGCCGATGGCGATCAGCAGCGCCGTTCCGATCGCCGCGAGCAGCATGTGGGCGGCCCACTGGGCGCCGAATAACATGGCGGGCGAGACAGGGGTGGCGCGCAGCCGCTTCAGCACCTGGCGTTCCCGATACTGGGCCAGCGTCGCCGGGAGGACGACGAGTCCGACCAGGCCGATGACGAAACCGCTCAGCATCGGCACCGTGGCGTCGACGGCAGGCAGCCCGCCCGGCAGGGGCCTGCCGCTGCGCAACTTGATCCACAGCATGATGGCCGGGAAGGCCAGGGCGAAGAAGGCCGACATCGGGTCCCGCGTGATCAGCTTGAGTTCGACCGTGATGACCTGCGTGATGCCTTTCATGCCTGCACCCTTGCCTTTCCTGCCGCTGCCGGCTCTCGTACGGTTCGTGTCGTCCGTGCCGCTCGTGTTCTCCATGCCGCCGGCGTCCTTCGTGCGGCTCATGCCGTTCACGCCGTTCATGCCGCGCCGCCTGCGGTCAGCGCGAAGTACGCCTCTTCCAGCGAGTGGGACCGCCCCTTGGCGGTCAGCTCGCTCGGGGTGCCCATGGCGGTCACCCGGCCCCGGTTGATGATCGCGATGCGGTCGCACAGTGCCTCGGCCTCGTCCATGAAGTGGGTGACCAGGACGACGGTGACCCCGCGATCGCGCATGGCGCGGATCAGGCCCCAGGTCATGCGGCGGGCGGAGGGGTCCAGGCTCGTGGTGAGCTCGTCGAGGAAGACGACCTCAGGGTTGCCGACCAGGGCAAGGGCGATGAACAGCCGCTGCTTCCAGCCGCCGGACAGGCGCCCGTAGGCGGTGCGCTTCTTGGAGGTCAGTCCCCACTCGTCCATGAGGGCCCGCCAGTCGGCGGGGTCGTCGTAGAAGGAGGCGTACATCCTCAGCGCCTCGCCGACCGTGATCGCGTCGGGCAGGGCGGCCTCCTGCAACTGGGTGCCGATGCGCTGCAGCAGCTCGCGCCGGTCGGTGTGCGGGTCAAGGCCCAGCACTCGCACGGTGCCGCCGTCCGGCCGGCGCAGGCCCGACGCGCACTCCACCACCGTGGTCTTTCCCGCTCCGTTGGGGCCGGCGATTCCGAAGATCTCGCCCTTCCTCACCCGCAGGGACACGCCGTCCACGGCTGTGGCGGCTCTGTAGTTCTTGTGCAGGCCGTCGATCTCGATGACTGTCATGTATTGATGATCAGCGCTGGACGACGGCCCCGATATCCACCGAACGGTTGATGGGAGCCCCCCGCGGTTCCGCGAGCCGATCCCGGCCGATGCCGACGCCGACGCCGTAGGCGCCGACACGCCGCGGGACGCAGGGCGCGGGGCGCGGGCGGCGATGAAACCGGTCAGGAAGGCTTGCGTCCCCAGCACGGCGGCGCTGTGTTCGTCCTGGTGTGTGGCGTTTTGCACGCTCAGGGGTGAGTGTGCATTGCTACGCAGAACGAGCCCTTGCCCCACTCCTACTGTGAGCGACGTCGCCGGCGAGCGGCAACCCGAACCACCCGCCGGACGACCCGAAACACCCGGCCCCGAGCCGGAACC